>DATFCK010000132.1:0-2978 GCA_035253185.1 Chthoniobacterales bacterium
CGTTAGGCCATTACCAGGATGTCCTGAAATTGAATCCGAATAATCCGGGAGCGAAAGCAAACGCCGAAGAGGTGAAGAAAAAAATCGAGCGGCTCAAGAAAAAGAAAAAGGAGAAACCCACACCTCCGCCTCAGCAGCAGCAGAAAAAGGACAAGAACCAGCAGGATCAAAAGGGGGGCGGAGGCGGTTCATCCAACGAAAATCAGCAGCAGCAATCGCAACAAGATCAGAAGCAGGATAAACAGGACCAGAACCAACAACAGCAACAGTCCCAGGCTAACAATCAACAGGGCAGCAATCAGAACCAACAGCAGAAAGATCAACAGGACCAATTGCAGGCGAAAAATGATAAAAAGCCAGAGCAGCAGCCGGATGCCGGGCCGAGTCCTTCGCCTTCAAATCCACAATCATCCGGTTCGCCGTCGCCTTCTCCCGGTGATGGAAAAGAGCAAACGGATAACAAGTCCGAAACGGGCAAGGACGATAACCAACCGTCTCCTTCCCCGGGCGAAGGAAACGAACCGCAACCCTCACCTTCGCCCGGCGAAAGCGGAGGCGCTGAGGGCAGCGCCGCTGCTTCACCGACTCCAGCCCCCTCTCCGCAGAAAAAATTCGCAGGGGAAATTAAGGGTGCTTCGCCCGAACAATCACCACCCCCTGATCAACCCCCTCAAATGGTTGATGCCGAGCCGGAGAAAGAAGGCGAGATGAGCGAGCGACAGGCGCGGATGCTTTTACAGGCAATGAAGAACGAGGAAGCGCGCGTCCAACTTGATGAACGCAGGGCGGCGCGCCATGTCTATAACGATTGGTAGTTCAAGGGACCTTTGCTGATGCGGCATTCCAGCCAGACTGTTTTTCTCTCCTGGGCGATCTTGTTGTCCCTGGCGGGCATGTCATTGGCCGCGCCCAGTGTGACCGCCGTCCTGAGCAACTCCGAAGTCATGGTCGGCGAAATGGTCCAACTGGAAATCAGGCTGACGGAGGGCGGAAGCGCCGTTGTACCAAAAGATATTGTGGTTGATGGGCTGGAGATTCATCAGACCGGCAGATCGCAACAATTCGAGATGCGGGATTTCAAAACGACATCCAGCGTTACCTACAGTTACACGGTTCTGCCGCTAAAAGCCGGGACCTATAAAATACCGTCCCAACGGGTGCACGTGGGCGGAACTGACCTGCAAACACCGGAACTTACACTCCGCGTCACCGACGCAGTGGGCAGACAAAATGCGCCGAACACCGCCGGCCAAAACTCGGCCGCCGGGGGAAAACTTGCCTTTGCCGAGCTAATCATTCCGAAAAAGACAGCCTACGTCGGCGAAATGATCCCGGTAGTCGTTAGGCTATGCTTCGCCACCCGGGCCAAGCTCACCGATCTCCCGGAAATTACCGCCCAGGGGTTTACCATGCAGAAGCTGCAGGTCCCGGATCAACCGTCACACGAGACGATGAACGGGCGTAACTGGGAAGTATTTACCTTCAAGACCGCGATCGCCCCGACACGCTCCGGAAAATTTGAGATCGGGCCCGTTCGCGCGACCGCGCTGGTGGCAGTGCCGCGACGTCCGCAGCAAGGAAGTTCACGGAGCCGCTCACCGTTCGATATTTTTAATCTGGACGACCCGTTCCTATCAGATCCTTTCTTTCGCGATCCCTTCGGCAGCATGACCCAGCAGCAGCGGATCCCGATTTCAAGCGAACCAATTACGCTCGAGGTGAAAGCGTTGCCGGGGAACGCTCCGCCCAGTTTTACCGGCGCGGTGGGCAATTTCACCATGTCGACCGAGGCCAAACCCAAGACAGTGCAGGTTGGCGACCCGATCACGATTACTTCCACTATCGCCGGCCGCGGAAACTTCGACCGGATGAATGCGCCGACGCTCGAGGACGAGTCCGGCTGGCACAAATATCCGCCGTCGGCCACGTTCAAACAGGATGACGACGTGGGAATCAGCGGACAGAAGACATTTGAGACCGTTATTTCGCCTAACGAGCGTAAATCGGCTATTCCACCGGTGGCGTTCTCGTATTTTGACCCGGTCAAAGAGCAATACCTTACCCTGCGCAGCGATCCCACCCCGATTCGGGTAGAGGGCGGGGCTGTGGCCGCAGCTGCTTCGCCTCCACCGAAGCAAACGACCGCACCAACCGGCCCGGGGACATCGCCGGCAACTACTGCCGCCACTCCGCCGCCACGAGACATACTTTATCAATTGTCTGAGATTCCGGCCGAACAGGCGTCGTTTACACCGCTTTACGCTCAGCGGGCTTTCTGGATAGCGCAGCTCGTACCGCTGCTGGCGCTGGCGGGTTTTGCGGGCTGGAAGATTCGCCGGGCGCGTCTGCAGAATCGTGATGCCCATCGAATCGCGGCGCTTCAACACGAACTCTCTGATCTAACGCGTAAACTTCGCCGATCGGACGCGACACCCGACGAATATTTCCCGCACGCCTCGCGTTTGGTGCAGGTGAAGACTGCGCTTGCTCGCAATCTTGATCCCAACGCGGTGGACATGGAAACAGCGGCGCGGGTGTTCGATTTGGACGATGCCGAACGTGCGCAACTGCGCCAGATTTTCGAACACAGCGACGAACTTCGCTACAGCGGCGGCGGCAACGGTCACACACCCATCTCTGAAGATCAGCGGCGGGCGGTTCTGCGCTTTATTGAAGGGTTACGGGCATGAGGCCGTTCGCAATATTGGCACTCTCCGTTAGTCTGGCCACGTCGTTGCTCGCGCAATCTGACCAAGCGCAATTCGTCCGGGCTAACGACGAGTTCGCCAAGGGACAATTCCAGCATGCGATTCGCGATTACGAAGCCATGGTGCAGGCCGGCAAATGGAGCGCACCGTTGTTTTATAACCTCGGAAACGCCTATTACCGCATCGCGGATTTTGGCCGGGCCATTCTCAATTATGAACGTGCTCTGGCTTTAGAGCCGCAACATCCCGAGACAACCGCCAATCTCGCTC
>DATFCK010000133.1:0-6833 GCA_035253185.1 Chthoniobacterales bacterium
GAACATCCTCCGCCCCTGCCGGGGCGTTTATCCTTTAATGATTCGCATCCGGTGGTTTACACCCACCGGCTAATTTCCTACGACCCTCCCGGTCGATCATGTGAAACGACACGTCGTTGCCTGTTAAAGGCCTCTTGTGTAGAATTCGCCTATCGCTGATCCGCTGAGCCAGAGCCCGCCGGAACCTTCCGTTTCCCCGCAGATCCCACTCATTCCGGATCATGAGGTTCTGCGCGTAATTGGGCGGGGCGCCTATGGCGAAATCTGGCTGGCCCGGAGTCTGACCGGGGCCTGGCGCGCGGTTAAGGTTGTTTACCGGGTTACTTTCGAAAGCGAGCGCGCATTTCAACGAGAGTTCCAGGGCATGTCGGCGTTCGAACCGATTTCTCGCGCGCACGACGGTTTCGTTGACATTCTGCACGTAGGCCGCACCCGGGATTACCTCTATTACATCATGGAACTGGCGGATGATCACGTCGCCGGCCGGAATATTGACAGTATTCAATATGAGCCGCGCACGTTGAAGAGCGATCTGGCGCGTCACAAACATCTTCCGGCGTCGGAATCAATCCGGTTAGGCTTGTCGTTAACGCAAGCCCTGCATGCGCTTCACTCCTGTTCGCTTACTCACCGCGATATCAAGCCGTCGAACATCATCTTCATCGATGGACAACCGAAGCTCGCGGATATCGGTTTGGTTGCGGTTAGCGGACAAAATTCGTTTGTCGGAACCGAAGGCTACGTTCCACCCGAAGGTCCGGGCACACCGCAGGCAGATATTTTTAGTCTGGGCAAATTGCTTTACGAGGTCAGCACCGGAAAAGATCGGCTCGATTTTCCGGAACTTGATTCGCGATTCAGCGCGCGACCTGACCGGGAAGAGTTATCCAGCCTGAATGAGGTCCTGGTCAAAGCGTGCGCCAACGATCCGAAAAAGCGCTATGCCAGCGCCGCCGCCATGCACAAGGATCTTGAAGCGCTCGGGCGCGGCGAAGTCCCAATGTCGGACCACTCTTTTGGTAAATGGGTTCTGGTCGCGGCCGCGGTGGTGTTGATTTCTGCCGGGGTCACATTCTGGTCCCGGGTTCACAAATCACCAGCCGTCGTGCCTGAGTTTCACGGGCGTATTACCGTCAATACCGATCCAGTAGGCGCACTCGTTATTCTCGGTGACCATGCCCAGAAGAGTCCGGCCGTATTCGAAGAACTGGAGCAGCGCAAATACAAGTTGCGAATCATGAATCCCGGATACGAGCCGTTGGAAACAACCCTGGATCTGACTCGCAATTTCAACGAAACGCCGGTGTTTCATCTGACCCGCAGCACCGGCCGAATGGAGCTCAAATCAAAGCCTAACGGATTGAAGTGCTGGGTTCGCGATGAAGCCGGCAATGTAGTTAATGAAGGAAACACGCCGCTCGCACTGCCCGCCATCCCAACCGGAAAATATTCGGTCACTGCCGCCAATGGTGACTGGCAGATCAACGATACGATTGAAGTCATCCGTGGCGAAACTGCCCGCAAAACCTTCGCATTCGTTGACGCGCCGGTAAAAATCACCAGCGACCCGGCCGGGGCGAAGATCGCGGTGGACGGCCAGCCGCGCGGCCAAACCCCGTTGCAGCTTCAACTTTCCGCCCGACCGCACGAAATTCAGGCCCACCTGGATGGCTGGCCGGACGAGAACCAGCGGACTGAGGTCAGCGCCGATCACGAGAACGCAGCGCACTTTGTTTTCGCGAACGGCAGCGTGAAAATTACCAGTGCTCCGTCGGGCGCGGCCGTTTTCGTGGGTGGCCGGGAGATCGGACAAACGCCGTTAGTCGTTGAAGATGTCAGGCCGGGGCCGGTGAGCTACGAGCTGCGTTTGCCTGGCTACAAAACCAAAACCGTCCCGGGCAGGGTCAACCCTCAAGAACAATTATTTCTGGCCGAGTATCTGGAAAAACTCAGCATGACCACGTCTGAACCCGGCCAGGCCTGGACCAACTCGTTAGGGATGAAATTCGTTACGGTTGGAGATGTTCAGGTGTCGGTCTGGGAAACGCGCGTCCAGGATTATGACGCTTTTTGCATCGCCACCGGACGCCGGCGTAACGCTCCGGATTTCCAGCAATCGCCAATGCACCCGGTTGTTAAGGTGAACTGGTTCGATGCGGTGGCATTCTGCCAGTGGTTAACCGAAAAGGAACGGCAGGACAATATTCTGACCGATCGACAACTGTATCGGCTGCCCCGGGATGTCGAATGGAGCAAAGCCGTTGGATTATCCCAGGAAGGCGGCACCACCCCGGAAGCGCGCGACGGAAAAATTCGGAACGAGTTTCCCTGGGGCAAACAATGGCCGCCGCCTTCCGCAGCGGGCAATTACGCCGATCGCAGCGCGCGGGTTTCGGAACGAACCCGTGGAGGAATCATCGAGAATTATTCGGATGGCTTTGCCCAAACGTGTCCGGCCGGCAGCTTCAAGCCTAACGGGCTCGGCATTTACGATTTAGGCGGGAACGTCTGGGAATGGTGCGAGGAAAGTTATAATGGGAGGGCGGCCACCGGCGTTCGCGATTGGGGCGTTCTTCGCGGTGGCTCCTGGGCTACCAGCAAGCGAATGGAGCTCCAATCGTCCTATCGCAATGTGGTGGATCGCAGCGATCGCGATGTGATCTACGGTTTTCGTTGTGTCCTGGCGACCGAGCCGGCCGACACCGCCGGGCGCTAGATGCCCGGTTCAGCGTTCTTAACATGTCGGCACCAGGAATTTTGCCCATCCACTCAGCTGGGGTCACACGATAATTGCGATACGGGCCAGATCGCCCGCGATTCGGAATGGACTGTAAGCAAAGCACCCGTAGCCGTTTCTGGCCCTTACTCAGGCCGCCGCCGTCGCCGCTTCCCGCCTGAGAATCGTATGCCGAAAAGCCGCCGCATTTTCGTAGTGGAAGACCATCCGACAACCGCGCAGGCGCTGAAAATGTACCTCGAGACCCAGGGTTACGCAGTTACGGTGGCCGAAAATGTCGCGTCGGCACTTAAGACCGCCGAGGACACTGTTTTTGATCTTCTTCTCTGCGACCTCAATCTTCCGGACGGCACCGGCTGGGAGTTGATGAAGAAACTCGCGGCCCGCGGTCCGGTTCGCGGAATTGCTTACACCGCTTCCGGCACCGATGCCGACATCGCCAAAAGCCAGAAAGCCGGGTTCTTCAGACATCTGGTTAAAGGCTGCTCGACCGAAGAGCTCACCGCGGTGATTCAGGAAGCCTTAAACGGAGCCTCCGCGACTTCCGCAAAGCGTGATCAACCGAAAAGGTCCCGCTAAAACTCCGTTCGCGATTCGAACTCGTGTCCGTAATCGAACGGCGTTCAAGGCCCGAAATCCCGTTCGATTGCAAGTAGACGCGCGGGCACGATTGCCCGCTAATCGGTGTTTATTTGTGTGAATCAGTGGCTCTCTCTGGCTCTGTTCGCCGGGTTCGTGGATTGCGTGTCGGGAACTGGATTCCGGTCCTACTTCCCGTACAATCTGTTTTATGCGCGTTCTGGCCATCGATGCGTCGCTCCGCAACACCGGCGTTGCCATTGTAGATGGAAACGGTCGAAACCCATGCGCTTTGTATTACGGCACGATTAGCAACGCCGCATCCTTGCCGTCGTCATCCTGCCTCGTCGCCATCCGAGACCGGCTGGTAGAATTGATCCGGGAGCACACGCCCGACTGCTGTGCCTTGGAATCGGTTATCTACGTTCAAAGTCATAAGACGGCGATTCTGTTAGGCGCGGCGCGGGGGGCGGCAATTCTGGCCGCAGCGGAAAACGGTTTGCCAGTTTTCGAATATCCACCCAAACGAATCAAACAGGCCACCGTCGGACGCGGTGCCGCGGACAAAAATCAGGTCGCGTTCATGGTGCGCGCACTTCTCGGCCTAACCGAGACACCGCAGGCCGATGCGGCTGACGCGCTCGCTATCGGCCTCACCCACGTTCGGGCGCAGGAAGTGGCGCGGTTAGGCGTACCGGGAGCCGCTCGTATATGAGCGCAGCTACTCCACTACAATATCGTGATTCCGCAGGACGGTCTCCTCTCCCTGTGCCTCGCAGATGGGCTGCGAGACGAGAGGATTAAGGTGAGGGCAGCGTCGTGAAAATGGGACAGGCCTTTAATCAGACGGAGGATTTGGATAAGGAACTCGATCTTTTCGAAAAAGGCCTTCGCACGCTCCGCTTTGATAATCAGGACGTGCTGACGAACCTCGACGGGGTCATAAACGAAAATCATTTATGCCGTCGCTGCGGAGGAATCGTTGTATCAGATGAGCAAGGTAAACAGTTCTGATCATCCGTTATCCGATCACCCTCACCTCAGTCCTCTCCCTGAGAGAG
The DNA here is from genome assembly GCA_035253185.1 of Chthoniobacterales bacterium. Classification (GTDB taxonomy): domain Bacteria; phylum Verrucomicrobiota; class Verrucomicrobiia; order Chthoniobacterales; family UBA10450; genus DATFCK01. The sequence goes on from DATFCK010000133.1 coordinate 4,378, forward strand.
AGGCGGCTGCGAAAGAGCCCGAGCTTGAAATTAATTGGTTAGGCAGGGTCGCATTCGCTGACGCCCTTCGTTCGCAGGAAACGATTGTCTCGTTGAAGCGGGCCAACCCATCGCACCCCGATGAAATCCTGTTACTCGAGCACGATCCGGTTTACACGATTGGACGAACTCCCAACCAATCAAGTTTGAGAGGCGCCACGCACTTGCCGCATCCGCTGTTCCCGATCAACCGCGGCGGCCAGGCAACTTATCACGGGCCCGGTCAGCTCATGTGCTATCCCATTCTCGACCTGCGAAACTACGGGCAGGACTTGCATCGCTATTTGCGGTGGCTGGAGGATCTCATAATAGAGCTGCTCGCCGGATACGAAATCGAGGCTGGGCGGCGCGAAGGACTTACCGGGGTTTGGGTTAAGAACTGCCAGACCGGCTCGGTCCGCCAGACCGGCTCGGTCCGCAAAATTGCGTCAATTGGCGTCGGCGTTCGCCATTGGATCACCATGCACGGCTTCGCCCTAAACGTTGGCGGCGATCTGTCGCCATTTGACCATATCACTCCCTGTGGAATCACGGATGTCACAATCACCTCGATGGAAAAAGAACGCGGCCAGCCGGTTTCTTTGGTCGACGTGGCCGCCGATTTTGAGAAACTGGTTGGCCGCCGAGTTCAGGACCTGCGACCCCGACCGCGGTAGCGACAATCATGATTCCGCTCGAAGACAGCTTTTCAGATGTGATCGGCAAAGCCCAACGCGGGTTGGGATTGTCGGACACTCGACTCGCGGAAAAGGCGCGGGTGAGCTCGCAAAAAATTCGTGCTTTGCGGGAAGGGACTTTCGATGAACTGGCGTTGGTGCGCATCGCGCCCGTGCTCGGCCTGGCAGCCCGGCAACTGTGCGACCTGGCTCAGGGTCAATGGCAGCCCAACCGCAACAGCGCGATTGAGGGTTTCGAGATGTTCACCACGAATTTCGACGACATGACGGTGAACGCTTATCTGGTCTGGGATCCGAAATCGAAGCACGCCGTTGCGTTTGATACCGGTGCCGATTGCAGCGGCATGCTGGAGACGGCGACTAAACAAGATCTGAAATTGAAGCTGATCCTCCTCACCCATGCCCATCCCGATCACGTGGCTGATCTGGACCGGCTCCGGAAAGAGACCGGCGCCTCGGTGTTCGCGCCAGAAGACGAGCCAGCACTTGGAGCCGAACCGTTTGAGGAAGGCAAACATTGGCTGGTCGGCAGTCTTCATGTTGATACTCGCAAAACCTGGGGGCATTCGCCCGGGGCCATGACTTACGTGGTTAACGGTTTGTCACGAAAACTCGCGATTGTAGGCGACGCCATCTTCGCCGGCTCGATGGGTGGCGGAAATGTGTCCTATCGGGATGCGCTGCAAACGAATCTCGACAAAATCCTCACCCTTCCGGACGAGACCGTGATATGTCCCGGTCACGGCCCCCTAACGACCGTCGGCGAAGAGAAAAAACACAACCCGTTCTTTGCCGGCATTATCGATCCGTGATGTTTGATGGTTGAAGTTTGATGTTTGAGGTAACGTCCCGGTGAAGAGTACCGAGTTACAGGAACGAACCAAGCGGTTCGCTGTTCGGACGCTTGAGCTTATCGAGCGATTGCCAAACAACACCCGCGGCAGAGTACTCGCTAATCAGCTCGCCCGAAGTGCGACATCAGTCGGCGCCAATTACCGGGCCGCCTGTCGGGCGCGTTCCCGCGCCGAATTCGCGTCTCGCTTGGGAATTGTCGCTGAAGAGGCGGATGAAAGTCTTTACTGGTTAGAATTGATTCGCGAAGGCAACTCGGTTCCGAAAACGATACTTCTTCCCTTGTTAACGGAGGCAAACGAGCTGACCGCGATATTTACTTCGGGGCGGCGTTCAGCGATGCACCCACATCAAACCTCAAACATCAAACATCAAACATGAATCTCGGCTTTGTAGGCGTGGGTCGAATGGGAGCAAACATGGCGCGGCGGGCCAAGGACCGCGGATATCAGGTTACCGCCGTCTACGACGCCAACCGGAAAGCGGCCACCGATCTGGCCGGCGAAATCGGTGCGGCCGCCTGCCAGGACTTGTCCGACGTTACTGCTCAATCCGACATCATTTTTACGGTCGTGTCAGACGACGCGGCGATGCGCGAAATTTTCGCTGAAAGCAGCGACAATCTGCTGGTTAACGCGCGCGGCAAATTATTTGTCAATTGCGCTACGATTTCGCCTAACGTGCACGTGGAAGTAGAAAAGCTGGCCGAGAAAGCCGGTGCGCAGGCAATCGAAGCCTGCATGGCCTCGAGCATTACCCAGGCCCGCGAGGGCACTCTGTATTTGATGTGCGGTGGGCGCGAGGAGGCTTATCGCAAGGCCGAGCCGGTCCTGAAGGACCTCGGTTCTACCGTAAAATTCGTCGGCCAAACAGGTGAAGCGGCCAAGG
>DATFCK010000134.1:0-4987 GCA_035253185.1 Chthoniobacterales bacterium
GTGGCCACGATAAAAACGATCGTTAGGCCAGTCAGGATTAACAGACTACCGGAATAGAATCGCCGGAAAATCAGGGCCACACCGCACAACATTTCCAGCCACGGCAGATAAAACGCGAAGGCCACCGCGGCCGGCCACGGCACCATCTTGTAGTTGTCGATATCGCGCGCGAATTCCACCGGATCGATAATCTTCAATACCCCGGCATAGATGAAAACCGCGGCAATGATGAAATCGAGGATGCGGCAAGCGAAGCGAGGAATTTTCGAATTTCGTTGCGGCCCGGACTGGCCTTCCATTTTCGATTCCAAACTCTCAATCTCAGTGGTTGGAAGTTGATTCACAGGAGACATACAACGCCGATATTTGCCGGTTCAACGGTTCAACGCTTCAACGATTCAACGCCTCTTTGCCAGCCATTCTTCCCATCCGCCCTCAAGCACATAGACTTGCGGCATTTGCGCTTCTTCGCGCAGGCGCCGGGCGACATCGCCGGCCAGGTTGCAGCTTTTTGTGCTGCAATAAACCACTACTTTCTTGTCGGGGGACCATTGTCCCAGAAATTGCGGCAGCAATTCGTTCCAGCGATCTTCGTTTAGCGAAATTGCGTCAGGAATGTGGTCCGCTTGATACTCGTCGTCCGGCCGCGCATCGACCCATATGACAGTGCCTCCCCAGCTGCGAACCAGATCGAGATCAACAATGTCGGATGCCGGGATCCGGGATCGCCACGAAATTTTATCTCGAAAGTAAACCGCTTCGCCAACCGCCGGTACGGCCGCGATGGCGATCAGCAAAAGCGCCTGAAAAATCGCGCCGGGCTTCACGCTCGTGTTCCCCCGGACCTGACTAACTTCCGGGATTCGGCGATGCCGCGACGACCGGAGCCGGCGGATTGTTCACCGCTGCCGGCGCCGGGGCGGCTACTCGCGCCGTGATGTAATAAGTCTTCGGCGCTTCCTTCGGGTAATCCGTTTTAACCGTTACCGTCGCAAAAGCCGGAGTCGTCGTCGCCTTGGGAGCGATAGTGATTCGGAATTGTCCTTCGCCCGGGCCTTTGTCGACCTTCGCGTCAAATTGGTTATTCAACGAAGTAACTTCGATATCCTTTACCGGAACGTCTTTCCCTACCTTGGCAATGATGGTCTTGGCTTCCGGCTTTTCGTTAGCCTGCCAGAAGACGAAGTTAGGCATAAGTTCCAACACCGATGGGATATTCGTTTTGAGCGTTAGCGTGATCATGCCACCGGGCTCGGTTTCGACCGAAACGGTTTTGGTCTGCACCCCAGTGCGATCGCCAATGTTGAAGGTCGCGGTGATCTCGCCTTTTTCGCCGGGAGCGACTTCGTCCTTTTGAGTTTGGGCAGTGGTGCAACCGCATGATGCTTTGACCGACTTAAATCGGACCGGCTCCTTGCCAGTGTTCTCGTACTTGAAATGTCCGATGGCCTGCTTCTCGGCGACTCCGGGACTCAGCTCGACGGTAGTTTTTTCCCATTTGAGTTCGGCTTGCGCGAGCGCTGGAACCAGGAGGGACAGGGCAGCGGGAATGACGTAGATCGCTTTCACAAGGTCTATTCTAGCGACAATCCCGGAATTTTTCCTGTAAAATCGTTTGTAGGGCGCCGCTGGACGTGTCCTCCCTTCTTTGCCTCCAGGCACTGGCCAATGACGAAACCAGAATCTCGGAAGCTCGAAGGAATGCCGCGGCACGCCGCCCCGAGGGTATTAAGCGTATTGCGACGGTGAAATTTCCTTCGTCATTCGTCATTCGGCTGCCGCGCCCGAGCTTTGGCGTAGGCGGGTGCTTCGTCATTTTTGCCTGCCAATCCCGCGACTGACCTCAAATTCGCCGGATACCAAAGTAAGCGCCTATTTCGCCACAAAATCCCGCACGTACTCCTCGACCGCCTGTCGCCAATGCCTCGGACGGGCACCGGTCAGCTTCTCTAATTTTGACGTGCCCAGAACGGTGTGCACGGGGCGCCGGGCAACCCAGCTTTTCATGTCGCTCATTTTGATCGCGCCGACGTTGGTAGCCTTCAAGGAGATCCCGGCACGATGACAACAATCGATGGCATGCTGGGCATACTCCTGCCAGGTGCAGTGGCCCGAGTTCGCGATATGTAAGATGCCTGTCGCGTTTTCGGCAGCTAAAGTGGAAGCGGCTTCACGCCCCGAATGTTTTCGAGCCAGGGATGCGGCGTCTACGTTCATTAAGATAACTTTTCGCAGCATATCCGCGATATCGCGGGTGTAGCTTGGCGTGGAAATTTTGTCGGCTACTGCGGCGATGGTGTCATGCTCCCGTGCCCGATCAATCATTTGATCGACAAAGCTGGGACGGTCCGGGCCAAAAACCCACGAAACGCGAACAACCAGATGATTGTCGCTCACCGACAAGACCGCGTCTTCGCCGGCCTGCTTCGATGCGCCGTAAACGCTGATCGCGCGCGCTTCGTCTTCTTCGAGGTAGGGCTGCGGCTTGGTGCCGTCGAAAACGTAATCGGTGCTGAAATGAATCAGCCTAACGTCGCGCTCGCGGCAAATCTCGGCCAGCGTGCGCGGCGCTTCCGCGTTCACCCGGTAGGCCTGCTCCTTTTCTTTCTCGGCCAGATCCACATTGGTAAACGCGGCCGCATTAATCAGCAGATCGAACTCAGTTTTGCCTAACGTGGCGCGAATTTTTTCGGGATCGGCCAGATCGAGCTGCGCGTGATTGAACCCGGTGACACTGAACTGGTCGTTGAACTCGCGGACCAACGCGGCGCCAAGACGCCCGCCCGAACCAGTAATGCAAATTTTCATTCTTTTCTGTAGCGCCGGTCTACTTGTTTCGCCCCTAACGTAGCGAAGGAGGATGACCGTCGCATTATTTCACTGATAGAATCATTCACCCGAATACTCCACTGCCCTGCGCAATAATTATAGCCCTGGTTTTTCCCAAGGATGGTTCAAAGCTGGGGGATGATCAGTCACCAAGTCAGTAAATCCGAAATTAGAGCACTCGGCACAACCGCACCTTCAAGGGTTTAGGACAATGTAACAATACTGTTACGGTTGTTCCCTGGCTTGATGGTCGCCCGCCGCAGATAATCTCGGCCGGTGTGAAGTGGCTCAGTCGCGCGAACCGCGACTAACGCCATATGCAGTGTAAACGGTCTACAAGGAGGGAAGATGAAGCGTTCTTCGGCCGCGAAGTTTTGTTTTGGTGGGCCCGGTCAGCGACCGGGTCTTTTTGTGGCAATCATCCTGGCGGCGTTGGGTAGCGCCCTAACTACCGGCGCGCTGGCTGATAGCAAGCCGGTGGCAGTGCTCGATGCGAATCTGCAGGTCACGGTGGCGGTTAGCGGCCTGGCTCAACCGATTGGAGTCGTCTTTCTACCTAACGAAACCGCAATTGACATGCTGGTGCTGGAAAAAGCGTCCGGCCAAATCAAACGAGTGATCAACGGCGTCGTTCAACCTACCCCCGTGCTCGACCTGGCGGTGAATTCAAATTCCGAGCGCGGTCTGCTCAGCGCGGTGTTGCATCCGAATTTTCCGGCCACTCCCGACGTGTTTATTCGATGGACCGAAAGCAGCACCGGCGCGGATTCCACTGTGGCCAGCGATGTGCCGTTGCTCGGCAACCGGGTAGACCGTTTCGTGTGGAACGGGTCCAGTTTGACTTTTGCGGCCAACTTGATCGCAATGCGCGCGCGGCAAAGTGATAACATCGCCGTCACCGGACACCTTGGGACCAGCAACAACAATGAGAATGGTAATCACAATGGCGGGGTGATGCGTTTCGGCCCTGACGGCAAACTCTACATCTTTATGGGCGACCAGGGCCGTCGCGGTTGGTTACAGAATTTGCCTAACGGTCCGTTTCTGACTCCGCCGTTTATGGACGATACTTTTGGCGGACCAGCGCCGGACAACGCTCATTTCTCCGGAATGATCCTGCGGCTCAACCCTGACGGCACCGCGCCGGCTGACAACCCGTTTTTCTCGGTTGGCGCCTCCATGGGCGGTGAGGTCGGCGCCAACATCCAAAAGATCTATTCATATGGCCATCGCAATGCATTTGGGATGGCCTTCGATCCGGTCAGCGGCTCGTTGTGGGAAACCGAGAACGGCGACGATTCGTTTAGTGAATTAAATCGGGCGATTCCCGGAATGAATGGGGGCTGGATCCAGATCATGGGACCGCTGAATCGCTACCCACAATTCAAGGAAATCGAGACCACCCAATACTCGATGGCGTTGCAACAGGTTCGTTACCCCCCCACTCGTTTGTCTTATACGGCCGCCCTCGCCCAACTGCGCATGTTCATGCTGCCCGGCGCGGTGTATGTAGATCCGGAGCTGAGTTGGAAATACGAGATTGGCCCCGCTGGCACGACTTTCGTTTCCGGTAACGCCCTCGGTCCGGAATACAACGGAACGCTTTGGATCGGATCGGCCCGCAGTTTCCAAATGGTAGGGAACAACGGCGGCAGTTTGTACCGGCTGAGACTAACGGCTGACCGCATGCACGTCGACCTTAGCGCCGATGCGCGGTTGGCCGACCGGGTGGCGGACAATTTATTCAGTCCAACCAAATTCGAGGGAACCGAAAGCGAATCGCTGTTGATCGGTGAAGGATTCGGCATCACTCCGGACATCGAACAGGGCCCGGATGGAAATCTTTATGTGGTATCAAATACCGACGGCGTGATTTACAAAATCAGTCGCAAACCGGCGGCGGCAACGCGGAAGGTCTTGCGGCCTAAGAAAAGGCAATTATGAGGGCGAAAATTAGTTTTCCATTAATCCTAACGGCGTTCATCTGCAGCGCGGTCGAACCGGCTCCGGCGCAGGAACTCATTAGCAATGGCGGTTTCGAGTCGGGATTCACTGATTGGATGCGCTTCGATCAAACCGGCAGCGAAGGGACCTGGTCCCTGCAGTCCGGAACGACCTCGCCGGTTAACGGATTCACCGTTCCCGCACCTCCGGGCCC
>DATFCK010000135.1:0-2007 GCA_035253185.1 Chthoniobacterales bacterium
AACGTGACGCTGACCGAGGTGACATCAGCCGGAATATCGACCTGCCGAAATATGCCGGTTAGCGTGTAGTCGCTGCCCGGACGAGCGCTACCGCCTACTGAGTAGCGAACGGTTACCGCACGATGTTGCGCCGGCAGGGCGGTAAAGGTAATCACCGCGTCGCCGCCTTCGTTAACCGTCCTCGGTGACACCGACATTCTGATCGTCGGTATTGGCCCGGGTGTGGCGGACGGACCTGGTGTTGGAGTAGCTGTCGGAGTCGGCGTGGGAGTCGGCGTCGGTGAAGGAGCCGAAGCGGACATAAACGTATTGTAGGTTTCGAATACGAATGGGTTCGCGCCAATGTTCGCTCCATTGTACGTCGATCCGTGGAATTCGTTCGACCGATTTGCGGTTAGGGCATTGATCAACGTGGCCACATACTTGAATGAATCGCCGGAAGTAATTCCGAGATCGGCAATGTTCAGCTGGATCTCACGAAACAGGGTGTCGTCCGGGCCTTCTGGACCGGGACTCACATGGGTCGATTTCTGGAACGTGATCGTCCCGTCGTTGTTCAGCTTATACAAGGTGGAGAATTGCGGCTCGATGGTTAGGGCGTAATCGGCACCAAACCCGGGCGCGAATGTCACCCTCGATGTGCCGCTGTTCACGCCGACGCCGGAGATGGCAGCGCGCTCGGTTACAAAATGTTCGGTGATCGAATTGGTATTGGTCAGGCCCCCCGCAACCGAATCGATATAGATTACAATGACATCCTGCTGGCGGTGCAGCGTTCCCCCACCCGTCTGCAGACCGATGGTCAGGTGGCCGAAGCCGCCGGCGGAATCGAAATAAAGACGTGAGCCGTCACCAATCACGTTCCCGAATCCATTGTTAACGCCGGGGCTGAAGAAGGTGTGGTTGCCATATTCGAAATTGAACAGCTTGCCATCGGGAACGGAGCTGTCGGCGGTGGTATCTCGGATCAACGTCAGCGGCATTTGCACAAACGTGCGTTCAATATCGGAAATGCGCAGTTCGTCCATGAGACCATTGAATCCGTTGGTACCACTCTGCGCCGTGGCGCCGACGTTCCATTGACCGGTGTCTGGATTCAGGGTGGTAGCCGACGCTTTGACCGCGGCCAGCCCGCCATTGAGATAAAGTTTCATACCCTGAGCGCCCCAAGTCAGGGCATAATGATACCATTCGTTAGGCAGAATGGCATTCGCCCCGGTCAGGCCGATCCAGCCAGAGGGTTTTTGATGGATCGATGCCTGAGGCAGGCTGCCGGTTGGATAGGTGAGGCTTTGTACTAACGTGAGCGCCGCCGGTGTCGTTGCAGCGTTAGCGGATGCAAGAACGACTCCTTCCGGGGAATTGCCGGCGGTGTTGGTCAGGTTATCGAGTTTGAACCAGAACTCGACCGTTCCCTGGGGCAGCGCTCCGAACAACCACGAGATATAAGAAGTGTCCGTCAGGCGAACCGCGCCGTCGAACACACTCGGACTTTCAGGGACGCCTCCCGAAAACGGGCCAGCCTCGAAAGTCACCGTGCCATGGACCTGTCCGCTGGTTTCACCGTCAAAATGTTCGAGGAGAACGGTGTGTTCGTCGGTGGAATACGGGGTCAATGGGAAGGTCGGTTGGGGCAGTTGGGCCGGGGCGGAGGCGACTACCAACGCCGTGGCGGCTGCGGAAGTGAGGAGAAAAGCGATTTTCGTCATGGGCGCGGGTGAATGCATTTTGGGTAAGGATGTAGGATCACACCTTGCGGGAAAATTTCTACGCGGCGTTGGTAACAAGCGCGTTACCTGAGCGCGAAACGCGCACGGCGAACCGGGCCCGGAGCAGAGCCCCTTTATGTTAGCTCCAAGCCCGCAGCCACTTACGCTCTACCGCCAACGGACGACCGTTTACCCCGACATCCCATTGGCGCCGGGCTCTGTCCGGAAAAGGATGATTATTGTCCGGATCGGTCGACGCAAAGCGGGAAACAGTGGACGCGGCGATTAGCGGCGGGCG
>DATFCK010000136.1:0-4015 GCA_035253185.1 Chthoniobacterales bacterium
CCCCATAGATGATGGTAGTGGCCGAGGTCACAGCGACCCCAATAAATGAATAAAGCGCCATTGTTAGGGGCAAACCGAGCGTTTGCCCAACAATCTGGTCGCGTTGCGAAACGGCGTAGCGCGAAAAATCGGGGATGTTCAACGACAACGTGGCCCAGAAGCCGATCATTCCGGTCAATGCCGGGACAAAAAATACCCAGAATTGACCGGCTTTGGGCTGGCCCGGATCGAACACCGACGGCTGCGACAGAATTGGACCGAACCCCCCGGCGTTTCGATAGGCCCATCCCAGCAATACCAGGCCCAGCACGATCAGCAGGGGCGCTTTGATGTTCAGCAGCCACCGGATGCAATCGATGCCTTTGTAAACGACGAAAATGTTAATTCCCCAAAACAACATGAAACAGATAAACTGCGGAAGATTGATTCCAAGAAATCCGGCGGAGGCCTGGCCTAACGAAGGCGCGAATACCGACATGATTTTGTAGATGGCATTGCCGCCGATCCAGGTTTGAATCCCAAACCAGCCGCAGGCCACAAACGCGCGCATCAGCGCCGGGATGTTCGCTCCCCGCGTTCCAAATGAAGCGCGGCAGAACACGGGGAAGGGGATTCCGTAGCGGGTGCCGGCATGTGCGTTCAGCACCATGGGAATGAGCACGATCAGGTTACCGAGGAAAATGGTGACGATTGCCTGCCACCAATTCATCCCGGCGCCGATCAGCGATGACGCCAGCATGTAGGTGGGAATACAGGCCGACATCGAGATCCACAACGCGGCGAAGCTGCCGATCCGCCATTTGCGTTTCTCGCGCGGAACGGGAGCGAGATCCTCATTATATAAATGGCTGTATTCCAAATCGGGGAATACCGCCGGATCGACGTCAGGCGCCAGTGAGCTGGAGGCGGTGCTCATGAACCTTTCATCGTGCCGCACCGCGCCACTTGGGGCAAGTCTATTAGCGATTGCGAATTACACTCGCGCTCGCCACTGCGTCTGTGGCTCAATAGCGCGCTTATGCCGGTTCAACTGATCAGCGCTCTGGGTCTGGTAGTGATCATTGCGGTGGCCTGGTCGATGTCGTCTAACCGCCAACGATTCCCGTGGCGAACCGTCCTATGGGGCATGGCGTTGCAGTTCATTTTCGCGCTTTTCATTCTGAAGACGCCGATTGGACTTCAGTTGTTTCAAGGCGCGCAGGTCATGGTTGATCAACTCAACGTTCACGCTAACGAGGGCGCAAAGATGGTGTTTGGTCCGCTGGGAGATGGCGGAGCGCTTGGGAAAGTGTTCGGGCCGGGGCAAGCCTACATTTTTGCGGTTTCGGTTGCGGCCACCATCATCCTGATCTCCGCGCTTTCCTCACTGCTCTATCACTGGGGTATCCTGCAAAAAGTCGTTGCCGGCATGGCCTGGGTGATGATGAAAACGATGCGCACCAGCGGCAGCGAAAGTCTGGCTGGCGCCAGTAACATCTTTCTCGGTCAAAACGAGGCGGCGCTAATCATCAGACCCTATCTGGCGAAGATGACCCAAAGCGAAATTTTTTCGCTGATGACGACCGGATTTTCCACGATCGCGACCGGGGTGATGGCGGTTTACGCCGGTATGGAAGGAATCAGCGCGGGGCACATTTTGACCGCCTCGGTGCTGGGCGCTCCGGCCGGATTATTGGTCGGCAAAATTGTTTTTCCCGAGACCAAAGCGAGCGAGACCGGAACGCGGTGTCACTTCGATGTCGAACGCAGCACCATGAACAGCTTTGACGCGTTGTGCCAGGGCGCCAGCGAGGGAATGATGCTGTCGATCACGGTGATGGCGATGTTGATCGCGTTCGTTGCCCTCGTTGCCATGTTAAACGCGCTGGTTATCTGGCCCCAGCACGCGTTGGGCATGCAAAATCCCCTAACCATTCAGCAGATGCTCGGCTGGGTAAACGCGCCGTTTGCCTGGCTGATCGGCGTGCCATGGCAGGATTGCGGGTTCATTGGACAGGTGCTCGGCGAACGTATTGTGACTAACGAGTTCGTCGGTTACCTGAATTTGTCCAAATATGTGAAAGGCAATCCGGGCGCGCTTGATCCGCGATCGGTTACCCTGGCCAGCTATGCGTTGTGCGGCTTCGCCAATTTTTCCAGCATCGCGATTCAGATCGGCGGCATCGGCGCGCTGGCACCGGAGCGCCGGACGGACCTGGCCCGGCTTGGTTTAAAATCAATGATCGCCGGGCTGTTGGCCTGTTACCTTTTTACGACCGTAGTCGGCGTGCTGATCTAACAACAGAAAGACGACGACTCGACCCCCAAAAGATCAGCCGCGGTTTGCGGCGGCATCGAGAAGCGTTAGGCGCAGGCGTAACGCTGGCGGGGTTGAATTTGCTTCCAGTTCAGAAGTGAGTCGGCTGGCGCTCCAGGTACCGGCCACGGCCAAATTCGCCAACGAACTTGCCATCGCGAGCGGCAACTTTTCCGCGCACCGTCACCACGTGTGGTCGCCCCTCAATCTCGAATCCTTCAAACGAATTGTAATCCAGGTTCATCTGGTGGGTTCTGGCTGAGATCGTTCCGCGGTAATCCGGATCGTAAACGACAAGGTCGGCATCGCTCCCGACTTGAATATCGCCTTTGCGCGGAAACAGCCCGAATAACTTGGCCGCCTGGGTGCTGGCAGTGTTGACGAAAGTCTGAAGATCGATTTTGCCGCCTTTTACCCCGCGGGTGTAATACAAATTCACTCGATCTTCCAGGGAGGGAATACCATTTGGAATCTTGGTAAAATCGCCGCGGCCCATCTGTTTCTGGGTTGCAAAATCAAATGGCGCATGATCAGTCGCCAGCGTGGAAACGAATCCCTGACGAAGACCATACCAAAGAAAGTCCTGATTATGTTTATCGCGAAGTGGCGGGGACATTACATTTTTTGCGCCCTCGAAGTCGGGCTCGGCCGCGGTGCGATCCAGCAACAGGTATTGAATAAGGGTTTCAACCCAAACGTTAACTCCGCGTTGGGCGCCGGCCATGGCCTGGCGCACCGATTCTTCGCAGCTGGTATGCACCGTGTAAACATGGGCGCCGGTCATTTCGGCGAAGGTCATGAGATGATGAACCCCTTCGGCTTCGACAATCGGCGGCCGGCTCCAGTAGTGGTACTCTGGGCCGGTCTTTCCCTCGCTCAGGAGTTTCCTTTGCAGTTCAAGAACAAGATCGGCGTTTTCGCAGTGAGCGGTAACGATTACGCCTAACTTCTTGGCGAGCGTTAACGTACGATAAAGTTCTTCGTCGTTAATGCCGAATGCGCCTTTGTAAGCGAGGAAGATCTTGAAACTGGCGTTCCCTCGCTTAACGATCGCCTTGAAGTCGTTCTCAGCCTCCGGGTCGTACCGGGTCACACCCATGTGAAAGGTGAAGTCGCATGCGCTGTTGCCGCGCGCCTTATCCATCCACATTTCGAACGCTTCCAGCGGCCGCTCGCTGCGCCCCGGACAAACCATCTCAATAAAGGTGGTTGTTCCACCGACCAGTGCGGCGCGGCTGGCCGTCTCGTGGGTGTCCTTGGCGAATGTGCCCATGAACGGCAGATAAATGTGAACATGCGGATCGATGAATCCGGGGAACACATACTTGCCGGTAGCATCGATTACTTCCGCGCCCGGAACCGCGTCGATATTCTGATCGATTCGCGTGATGGTGTCGCCCTCGCAATAGACGTCAGCGACGTAACGCTGCTCCGACGTGACGATCTCTCCGTTCTTGATTAGTAAGGCCATACAGATTGCTTAGCCACAGATGGACACAGATGACACACAGATTTCCAGGAAGTGATTATTCTGTGTTCATCTGTGTGAATCTGTGGCGCGACTTACTTTTTCCACACGTCGCCGACGCCTTCGCCGAACCAGCGTGTGCTAACGACCTTTTGTTGGGTGTAGAACTGCACGCCTTCGCGGCCCTGGATGTGAAGATCGCCGTAGAATGATTCGTCCCAGCCGGTGAATGGAAACATCGCCATGGTGGC
>DATFCK010000137.1:0-4210 GCA_035253185.1 Chthoniobacterales bacterium
AGTTCCGCTCCTCCGGGCGCTTGATCTGGTGAGCGAGATCACCGGCAACCGTTATCTGGAGGTAAAATTGGCGGAGGTGCGGCGCAACGTTATCGACGGCGCAACCTTGTCCAATGCATTGGGCGGTCAAGATTTGTTCCCCGAATTATTCACGGACATGATGGCGGTGGGCGAGCAGACCGGTCATTTCGCCGAGACCATGCAGATCATTGCCGACGTCTACGAACGGGAACTCGATCGCACGGTGGCGGTCACTTCGCAGTTAATCCCCCCAGTCATCATTGTGCTTATCGCCGCGGTGGTGGGCTTTGTGGTCTACAGCGTACTGTCGGCAGTATTTGAAATGACACATAGCTTGCAATTCCGTCCGCGATAACGTACATTGATTTCCGATTAAGCATGTTTAATCGGTGCATCGCGTTTCTGCTTGCCGCGGTAGCAACGTCGTCACTTCGCGCGCAGGAAGCTTATACCGACGGCCTTGCCTCCTCGCTCCAACCTGCCACTGTCAGCCGGCCGGTGCCTAACAGCGCCTGGCTCGACCTTCGCCAGAACGCGCCGTCAACCGCCAAACCACAGGCCGCGCCTAACTGGGTCGAAGCGGTGAGCATGACTCCCGGTCGTCCCAAGGACCCAAATGCAAAAACGGTTTTCCGCATTCGAGTCGCACGCCCGGCCGGCGATTATCGCCTTTTGTTTTTCCGCCTCTTTTTTGATGACAAGGCAAACGCGCATCCTGAACTGATCGCGTGGGACGAATCCGGTTCGCAGGTTTTACGCTCAGGTGAGCTTGGTTCGGGCGTGGAACTGCCAAGTTCCGATTCGGTCATCATTCCAATGTCGAATATTGCGGCGATTGATATTGAGGTGCCGGGGGACGGACGAACCGTTCGTGGCGCCTATATTGACTGGATGGCTAGCAGTGAAGTGGCGCATCCGGTTCACGCGTCCCATCGCGATGTGATTCCCGAGCCCTTCTCCTCGATGCCGCCGCTGCACGCCCCCGCTCAGGATATCGAGCAATTCGGCGCGGTTAAGGCCACGCTCTCCCCCGAAACAATCCGTATCGGCACTACCCTGCCGGAAGGCGCGGCCTTTCGTTTCGGAATTGAATCCGAGCCGTTGCTGGCCCTGTTAACGTTTGAGGTGGCCAACCCGCGCATCGATACTCCGCCGGTCGTTTATGTGAATGGACAGGATGTCGGACCCGCCAACCTCACCCTGCCCGAGCTGGCCGATCCTGGTTTCCGCGGCCAAACCGAGTCGTTAGTCAAGAAGATGAACTTCCATTACACTGGTTGGCTGCGGGCACAAAAGGTGGTTCCGGCCGATCTGCTGAAATCCGGAAGCAACGATATTATCGTGGTTAACGGCGGCGAGAGCGGTACCGCGGCCATTCGCGCGACCCAGATCGAACTAAAATACCTCTGGGATAAGTCGGATTATCTGCTGCAGCCGGCAAAATAGCAGGAAGCATTACACCCGGCTTGCCGTCTAACTCCTGGACGGCACCGATCCAGCTTTTGGGCTGGCTTGCTAAAAACGACGGACCGCCGAAAGTTTGAACCCCAACGCGCCCAGGGCGTCGATATTTATGCGAATTATGAAGAGGCAAAGAGACCGAGGTTTTACCCTGCTCGAAATCATGCTGGTGGTGACGATCATCGCGCTGCTGATGGCCGCGGCGATCTACAAAATGGCGCCGGCGGTCGATGTCGCCAAAAAAACCCGTATCCAGGCCGATATTGGGGGCATTCGCACCATGCTGCTGAGCTACCAGGGCATGAACGGCTTTTATCCGTCGACCGAACAGGGTTTGAAAGCGCTGGTCGATCGTCCCGAAAGCGAGCCGGTGCCGAACCGGTGGACGCGGATGATGGAGAGCGTTCCCACGGATCCGTGGGGCAAGGAATATGTTTATCGCTGCCCGGGCACCAAGAATCCTAACGGCTACGATGTTTACTCGGCCGGTCCCGACCGCATTCCCGATACCTCGGACGACGACTGGGGCCAGTAAACTGTAGCGGCGGCCTATGACCGTCGCATTACTAATCAGGGCGGTTTGTTAGACCGGATATTACTTACCGCTTCCAAAATTTTGGCCCGGATTGCCATCGGGGCTCATCCAGGATACAGCGGCGATGACAGACTGCCGCTACCGGGACTAGTCTTCGACCGGCACGTTAGGCGGAAGCGGCGGCGGCGTGGCCACCACGCCCGGTTGCTGGTGAACCTGACCGGCTGAGCTTGGGTTCCGCGGAATGACGCCTCGAACGCGCGGGGGTGGCGTCGGCATGTTAGGCCCCCCGGGTCTGGTAACGGGGGTTGGGGCAGCGGTTTGCATCTGCGGGTAAACATTTGCCGGCTGCGGTTGTGCCTGCGGTTGGGGCTGCACAAAACCCGGCGCAGGTGCCCCGGCCGCCCCGGGCGTGACCGACAGGAACGCCTGGTTGAATGTCACGGTCGAAAACTGGCCGTCCTTGCTAATGGTGGCCTTGGTCGCGCCCATGCGATCGGACCATTCGATATTGGCAATGCCGTAACCGTGTTCGTTAGGTCCTTTGGTGCTGAGGAATTCTTTGAAGTTCTTGTCGGTGGCAGAATTCAGAGTAATCAGATCGCCTTCGGCGGTGCGGGCGGCATTGGCGATGTAAAGATCCTTGGCGAAACTGGGAGTGGCTGCCGGTAACGCCACCGCGGTCGCAACCGCGAACGGAGAATTATCCAGCATTGACTGGTAGCGACTGAATTCGGTCCGCTTGGGCACCACATCGGTGGCGCGGGCGGTTTCAAACAGGATCAATCCCGTTACCACGGCCAGATAAATGCCTAACGATTTTTTCATAGTTATCCTTTTCTCTTTTGGGCGGGCGCGAACCATCGCGCGATCTTGAACTTGCCGCGAATCTTGGTGTTATCGGTATTATCCACCGCCACATTGGCGCTCTCGAAGACGATGAATGCGTCCGGCTGCTGGACGTCGTAGAGGAATCGGACGAGCGATTTCCAATCGCTCTTGGTATCCACCGACGCCCACACGGTTTGATGACTTGGAGTCGTTTCGCCGGAACCGATCTGCGGGTTTTCCAGCAGGATGTTGTGCTTGGCGGCAATGGGCTTCAGCTGCTGCTCCAGCAGGGTCGACGCTTCGCCGGCGCCGGCGAACGGCGGCTGATTCTTTTCCAGCCATTGTTCCCGTTGCGTCCACAGATCGCGTTCTTTGACAAATACTTCCTGCTCTTTGCGCATGAATTTGCGTTTGGCCAGATCGGCTCGCGCCTGTTTCACCGAACCCAACACCCAGTTCCACAAAAACAGATTCACCAACAAAAAGACCACACCGGCCACGGTGAGCGACAGGATTCGTTCACGGCGGTTCATCCGGGTATACCAGGCAGGTACGGTCATTTCGGGCGGCCCTCCAACCGGAATTGAGCATGGCCGTTAGGCAGGATCCGCGGATCGGCCATGGAGAATTGAAAGATTTGAAGTCCCGGACTTTTCTTCACCTTATCCGCGAACTGATAGGCCAGAGCAGCGGTGTTGGCTTCGCCATCTACTGAGATCTGACGGGCTGACTGGTTGTAAGTTGTGATCCTGACGTCCTGCGAAGGAAGGCTCTCGTACAAATGCAAAAGGATTTCCACCGGGTAGTAGCGACTGTCGATCGCGGGCGCGAGCGACTTCCAATTCGCTTCGGCGGCGCGAACGAACTCGGTCTTGGGCGCGTCCTGGGCAATAGCGCGATCCAGCCGGCTGACCTGAAACTTGGTGAAGCCAAGATACAAGAGCGCGAGCAGGAAAATGCCGGCGTAAATGCCACCCACCCACAACAACCGCTTTTGCCATTCCCCCCGGCGAGCCAGCGCGGCACGACGATCCCGCCAGCTTTGCGGAAGCAGGTTTAGTTTAACTGAAGCGGGAGGCGTTTCGACACCGACAAGTTCCGGCCGGCTGGTCAGGATGTTTTCGACCGTGTCCCGGAGTTCGTAGCAGGTTTCGTCGAGGAAGACGTTAGGGAAGGCACCGGGAATGCCCTGCAATTCGGCGCTCAAGGTTAACTGCGGCAATTCATTTTGAAGATGTTCAGGCTCAACCCCATCAAGGGTGCGGGTCAGACTAACTTTTCCATTTTCGGTGACGGCCGAGACTAACTGTTCACCTTCGGGATAAATCAACAATGCGCGGCCTTCGGGCGCGTGAGTGGTTG
>DATFCK010000138.1:0-2362 GCA_035253185.1 Chthoniobacterales bacterium
CTAATTCCGCTGGGTTGATGGCGCAGCGTTACCGCGGTTGAAACCTTGTTTACATTCTGCCCGCCGGGGCCGCCCGAGCGCGCGAACGTTTCCACCAGATCAGAATTCCGAATTCCGAGCTGTTGCAATCGGCGCTCCACCTCACTTTCAGCCATACCGCTGAAACTTCCTCCAAAATTCCGGCCACGGCTCTCGCAATCCACGGCAAAGATAGATGTATCGTTCTCCCGATGTCTCTTCGTTTACGACTCCGTAGCGGTTCGACTGCCGCGCCACCGCTGTAAAGGAATCAAAATGCTTTTCGACGAACTGGGGCGACAAACCCACGACGATTAACGTCTGCGGTGGAGGATCGCCATATCCGCGTTGCCATAAGGAATTCACGCCGCTAATGGCTCGCGGCAAATTCCGGCTTGGCCCGTAGAGATTGATCGCGCCGGCTTCGCCGTAGTTGCCGGCGAGAATTCCCAGCTGTTGCTGTTCGTTTGGCGGTAATCCATCCCGGATTTTGGCGATCTGATCGACCAAATCCGGCCAACCGATTTCTTCCGGCAAATCCCCGTTGATGTTGCTGGCAAATCTCCACCACTCCGAATTGATCGGCGCAATCGGCAATGCCACCGCCGCCGTGAGTACGATAGTAATCGTTAACGCAATACTAACGACGGCAACTATTGTCCGCGACCACATCATACCGACACCCGCCACAATTTGTTCCAACCAGACCGCGCCGCCGGCGTAAAGTATCGGATAAGCGGGAGCGAGATAATACCCGCGTCCTTGCGCCACTAGAAAAAGAACGAATGGAGTAATGTACATCCATCCCAGCGCGCGAAAACGCGAAAAATCTCGTCGAAAGAAATAAAAATAGAGACCCGCGAGCGCGAGCGGAAAACCGCCAAGGGTTAGCAAGAGCTGGTCGGGCAGAAAGTCCTTGGTTCTGCCTATCCGAACATCGCGCTCGTGGATATGCCGCAAGAAATCGAGCGAAATGAAATTGTGGTTTATCTGCCACAACAGGTTAGGCAAAAAAATCAGGATCGAGCAGCCGGCACCGAGCCACAGCCATTTGCTGGCAAGATTCGATCGCAACTGTGTCAGCAACACACCCATAACCAGGCCGGCGATCAAAAAAAGAATGCTGTATTTGGTAAGCATCCCAAATCCCAGCGCGCATCCAATCGCGATCCACCACCGCGGATTTCCCGACCGAATCAGGCGCGCCACAAAGTATGCGGTTAGAACCCAGCAAAGATAATCAAACGCGACATACTGCATCAAAGCGCCGCAAACCAGCGCGAATGGGATTACCGCAACGCCGGCAATGATCTGCGCCGTTCTCGCCCCGCCGAGTTCGCGCGCGATCATCCCGGTCACCACAATGGAAATAGCAGCGGCCAGCGAAGCAAAAAACCGAAATCCGACTACCGACGTTCCGAAAAGCGTGAGCGAGAGCCGGCCGAAAAATGGCGTAACCGGCGGATAGGCCACAAAGCCCCAATCAAGATGACGTGCGTCATCCAGGGTAACGAGTTCGTCGCGATGAAATCCGTAGCCTTCGCCGATGAAAAAATGAACACAAACACTGGCGCCGGCCAGAATCAGAAGAATTCCCCTGCCAGAAATCTTGCGATTCATGGCCTAAAGTTCGATCAGACCGGCGCAATATTCTCGCGTCCATGCCGGAGCACGCGGGACATCCAGATCAACTCGTTCAGAAACTTGTCGATGCGACGAATGAATTTGTCGTCGAGCAGTGTTCCGGAATCATCGAACAGCTTGCCCACCGATCCGAAGTTCAGATCTTCAAAAATGGTCACCAGACCGAGCTCGCGCATAACCGGCAGCAAATTCTCGATTACTCGGGTGCCGCCAAACGCCCCGGCTGATACGCCGCAAATTCCGACTGCTTTGTGAATATATTCCTTCAAGTTCATATCGAGCGCATGCTTTAGCAGTCCCGGAAAACTGTGATTGTACTCCGGCGTAACGATGATGAGACCGTCGCATCGATCAATCGCGGCAGAAAACTTCGGATCCTTCATTTGTTCGCCGGCGTCATCGAATTTCATCGGTATCTGGCGAACATCGATCAACTCGGTCTCGACTCCGGCGCGTTTTTTTGTTTGTTCGAGCACTAGTTTCGCCACGTTTTCGCTCTCGCGGCCCTGACGCGCAGTGCCGAGGATGATCGGGATGAAAAGGGGGTTTTGAGAGCTCTGGGTAGTCATCGCGGTGTTTTCGTCTTGTCGGACCGGTCGGACGTGTCGGACTGGTCTGACTTCTGGGATTTTTGTCGCTTTCGGGTGCAGTACAGTCGCTCAGTAAAGCCTCCAGTCTCGCTAAAC
Source organism: Chthoniobacterales bacterium (assembly GCA_035253185.1). Taxonomy (GTDB): domain Bacteria; phylum Verrucomicrobiota; class Verrucomicrobiia; order Chthoniobacterales; family UBA10450; genus DATFCK01. Next base: position 2,349 of record DATFCK010000138.1, read on the forward strand.
GCTCCCGCCTGACT
>DATFCK010000139.1:0-4924 GCA_035253185.1 Chthoniobacterales bacterium
ATCAGACGTCCATCCATCACGGCAAGTGGCGTTCCGGAGTCGCGCTCAAACAACAAAATCACCGCCATGTGAGTAGGCAGCCCACGGCCGGAATTCGGCGGGTAAAAGGTCACCAGTTTGATGCCGAGACCATCAGGCGCCACCGCCGGCATCATCCCGAAGAACCCGCCAGGCGGATCGATTTGCATCACTGAACGCACCGGTTGAACGACTTGGCCGGTCGAAAAGTCGATCAGCGCATTTTTCATCGCCGGCAGCAGATCCGCCATCCGCAGGTGCTTTCGCACTTGTTGTTCGTCGAGAAAAAGTGGGGTGCTGTTGCTCATCCGGTCACTTTCCAACGCTCATTAACATCGCGGTCCAGGCCGGTGTCTAGCGACAGTCACCCCCGGCCGCATTTGGTCGAGGGGTGAAGTAGTTGAGACTGCCGTTGTCCGAGCCGAAGGTTGCGGTTCATGGCTGCTGATATTGAACCGCCGCGAAGGTCTGCTCTTAGTGCTCAAGCTTTTGAACTGCTGAAGGTTGTATTTACGCTGGTGTTAACCGGCGTCATCGGCGGCGGCATCACTTATTATTATCAAAACCGCTCGCACCGGGAACAGCAGGCCGCTCAGGAATTAGAGACTGCCCGGCAGTCCGCGCTCAGCTTTCTGCGCGAAGTTGGCGATATTCTCGAGCAACGGCGACATCATGCCGCGCGGGTAGTTTACGCGGTGCGCGATAATGCGCCGCCCGCGGAACGCGAACAGGCGTGGAAAGATTATACGAATGCGGTTAACGCCTGGAACACGAAGTGGAATCTTTATCGCGCGCTCGTCCTGGAACAGTTCGGGCCGGATATGCAAAAGCGGTTTTACGACCCGGACGCCGATTCGGGGGCAGTTTGGGAAAAATTCTCGATTACCGGTAAGTTGATTTCTTTGGACGCCATGTTGACCGAATACCAAAGGCAAAACCCTGAAAACGCGCCTCCGGATCCGAATCAGATCGTACAACGGTATTCATCTCTGACCCAGGATTGTTATACCTTTTACTCGGAAGTGATCGCTCGAATTCAGGAAGGACGGGTTGGAAGACGTTCATGGGTCGAGAGCGCTTCAGCAGCGGCACGCTAACGGGTGGTCAACAATAACGCCGAACATCGAACATCAATGCAGAAAGCAGAACAAGCGACCGAAACGAAGCGCGCGGCGAGTTCGTTAACGCTTGATGCGATTCAAGCCGCTCACCAGCGAATTCGGCCACATGTGCACCGGACACCGGTGCTTACCAGTTCGCGTCTAAATAAGGCCAGCGGCGCTTCGTTATTTTTCAAATGCGAGAATTTGCAAAAGATCGGAGCCTTCAAGGCGCGTGGCGCGGCTAACGCCGTATTCTCGTTAGACGAAGCGACCGCCCGGCGTGGAGTTGCGACTCACTCTTCCGGAAATCATGCCCAGGCGCTGGCGGTTGCGGCAAAGTCGCGCGGTATTCCCGCTTACATCGTTATGCCCTCGAACTCTGCCAGGGTGAAAATTGCCGCAGTTGAAGGCTACGGCGCCAGGATTGTGTTTTGTGAGCCGACCTTGGCCGCGCGCGAAACAACCTGCGACGAAGTTATGGCCAAAACCGGGGCGACGTTGATTCATTCATTTGAAAATTTCGATGTCATGGCAGGGCAGGGGACGGCGGCAGTCGAGCTGCTCGAAGATGTTCCGGATCTCGACGTCATCATGTGTCCCATCGGCGGCGGCGGATTGCTGGCCGGCACCGCCGTGGCAGCCAAAGCCTTGCGTCCGAACATTCGAGTGATCGCGGCCGAGCCCGTTAACGCTGATGATGCGGCGAAGTCATTTCAGGCTGGCCGATTAATTCAAAACACGAACACAAACACAATTGCTGACGGGTTACGCACCAATGTCGGCGCGCCTAACTTCGCAATCATTCAGGAGTATGTTGATGACATCGTCACGGTGAGCGAAGAAAGCATCGTTACCGCCATGAGGACAATCTGGGAGGCGATGAAAATTATCGTGGAACCATCCGCGGCCGTACCGTATGCGGCGATCCTGGAAAACAAGATTGAAGGGGCTGAGAAACGCGTCGGCATCATCCTTAGTGGCGGCAATGTCGATCTCGATGCGCTTCCGTGGATGAAGGTTCGTTAGGGTGACTCAGTGTCGTCGCGCAACAATTTTGACGCGAAAAGCTTTGCACTTCGAAAGCGGCGGAGCACCGCCGCACTCCAAAACGCAAGCGCGCATGGAGCCGGTAGCGTCGGACACGTTTTGGAGTGCGGTGCTGCTGCACCGCTTTGGATCGCCGGGCAACTCACTATCCACAGTTGAACTCTTCCCGCCCCAGCTAAAGATGTATCCTCCAGCCTCTAATCAGTGCGTTATGAACAGACTGTTTATTTCCGCTATCACCCTAACGGCCGCATTTATCCCGATTTCAGCCGCTACTTCGCAAACCGTGAGTCCGACCATGAAAGCGATCGTCGTTCAACAACCGGGCGGCCCGGAAACGTTGAAGTTGCAGGAAGTGCCGCGACCTCAGCCCAAGGCGGACGAGGTCCTGATCAAAGTAATGGCTGCCGGCGTGAATCCGGTCGACGCCTATATTCGCGCAGGCCGATACGGCGGTGCCAAATCATCATCTACACCCGGGATGGATGTGGCCGGAGTCATCGAATCGACCGGCGCAAACGCAAAGAAATTCAAGAAAGGCGATGCGGTTTACGCTTATCTGAGTTTCACCGAACAGGGTGGTTATGCCGAGTATTGCATCGCCCGGGAGAGCGAAGTCGCGCTTAAACCAACCAACCTAACGTTCGAGCAGGCTGCCGGTGTTCCGCTCGCCGGCACAACGGCGTGGCAGGCCCTCATCGATACCGCTGGCATGAAGAGCGGCCAGACGGTTCTGATTCATGGCGGATCCGGCGGAGTCGGTCACCTGGCCATTCAACTTGCCAAAGCGCGCGGCGCGAAGGTCATCGCCACCGCATCGACCGCGAATCAGGATTTTCTGAAGCAGATGGGCGCCGACGAGACGATTGATTACACCAGGACGAAATTTGAAGATGTCGTCAAAGACGTGGACATCGTGCTCGACTGCACCCGGAGCGATGCGTTGTCGCGGTCTTACGGCGTTGTCAAAAAGGGAGGTTTTATAGTCAGCATTACCGGCCAACCCGACCAAACCGAGTTGAAAAAACGAGAGATTCGCGGCGATTCGTTAATGGCACATCCCGATTTTAAAGTTCTGGAGGAATTCACGAAATTAATCGAAGCCAAAAAGATTACGCCGGTGGTTTCTCAAACGTTCGCGCTGGCGGAAGCGAACAAAGCGCATCAACAGATCGAGACGCGGCATACTCGCGGCAAGGTGGTGCTGAAGGTGGCGGATGTGCGTTGAAGCGTTGAATCGTTGAGGCGTGAAGCGTTAGATCTGATTCCGAAATCGGTTGACCTCGCCCATCCCGCTAAGATTCTTAGCGAATCGCAAACAGGAGATTGCGCGATCATGCCATTCAACCGGTTTAACGCTTCACCGCTTCAACGCTTCACCTCCAGGCGAACGCAACGAGCATGAATTGGGACGAGGTCAGCGCGATAGCGCAAATCATCGGCTCGATCGCGGTGGTTTTTTCGGTTTTATACCTTGCCATCCAGGTTCATCAAAGCACCCGCATCGCCAAGCTCGCCGCCCAGGACGCAGCGGCCACCGCGCTGCGTGAAGTCACCAAGCCATTTGCCGAAAACGCCGAGCTCGCCCGGATCTGGCAGTTAGGCCTGGAAAACCTTGAGGCATTATCTTCGGAAGAGCAGACCCGTTTCTTTCATTCCACTTACCAGTTTTTGAAGGCCTATGAAACGATCCATTTCCATCATGTCTATGGATTAATGGACGAGCAGATCTGGCAGGGTTGGTGCGGTTTGCTCAAGCATTACATCGCTTCGCCGGGGATCGAACGGTATTGGCGATTACGACACGATCTTTTTTCGACAAGATTTCAGGCGTTCATCGATGCGCTCGAGCCTCCAACTGATCGCCGGACGGTGGGGACCCTTCTCGTCCAAAAGAAAGCGTGATCGCGGCATCAGCGCGATCCTCAAAAACGCGGGTGCCCGGTGCAGCTGGCACTTCGTTTTTGCGAGCGCTTGATGTAAAGAGTTCATGAAGAGCAGATGTCTGGGCACGACGCAAAGATCGGCGAACTAAACGCGGCGATTGCCGGTCTCGAAGCGCAACGCGCGGCGCTGGGAGACGGCGTTGTGGGCCCGGCCATAGCGGCCCTGCGCGAGCAACTGCAACGGTTGAGCAGCGCGTCTCCAGTTCCATCGGAAGAGCGGAAGATTGTCACCATTTTGTTTGTCGATGTTTCCGGGTTCACCGCGCTCGCAGAAAAACTCGATCCTGAAGAAGTTCGCAGCGTTATCAATTCATGCTTTGATGCACTGGTGCCGGTGGTCCAAAAATATGGCGGTACCATCGACAAATTCATCGGCGACGAAATCATGGCGCTATTCGGAGCCCCGGCCGCGCATGAAAACGATCCTGAGCGAGCGCTGCGAGCTGCCCTGGAAATGATGAACTCCATTTCGTCATTCAACCAGCAACACGGAACGACGTTGAGTCTTCACATCGGCGTAAACACCGGCCCGGTTGTGACCGGCGCCATCGGGTCGAAAGGACGAAAAGATTATTCGGTAATGGGCGATGCGGTAAATCTGGCGGCCCGATTGGAGGAAGCGTCTCCCGATGGTCAGATTTTCGTTGGACCGAGCACTCATCGCCTCACCAAAGCACTCTTTGATTTTGATGAAGTCGCGCCGCTGGCGTTAAAAGGAAAAACTGAAGCGCTTACCATCCACCGGTTGATTGGATTGAAAGCCGAACCGCAGCCGGCGCGTGGTATCGAAGGTTTGCGATCGGATCTGGT
>DATFCK010000140.1:0-7062 GCA_035253185.1 Chthoniobacterales bacterium
TCGCTTCCTGGTTCTGCGGATCGACGTGCAACACGTCCAGACAAATGCTTTCGGCTTCTCCTGGCTCATTCAGTAATCGGTACCGGTTCGCCTTTTCGATCGCCGCCGGGATCGCTTCTTTGTGGAGTTTCTTAAGCTCGCTCATGCTTTCGGGACGTTAAATCGTTAAAAGCGTTACATCGTTAAAACGGAACACAAAAACATATTTTCGCCCTTTACTCCACCGCTTCACGGTTCAACGGCTCAACGATTCAACGGCTTCAACGATTCAACGGCTCAACGTTCAACGGTTCAACCTCTTTTTCACCCATCTCCAGAATCCCCCTAACGGATCGTAATACCGGTCCACCACCCTCTCCTTCAGTGGAATAATTCCGTTATCAGTGATCTGAATATTTTCGGGGCAAACCTTGGTGCAACATTTGGTGATGTTACAATAGCCGATGCCTTGTGCGTTGCGCAGTTCCTCGAGGCGGTTCTCCGTGTCCAGCGGATGCATCTCCAGCGCCGCGGTGTAAATGAGGAAGCGCGGCCCAATGAAGCGATCGTGCAGATGGTGATCGCGTAAAACGTGACACACATCCTGGCACAGGAAGCATTCGATGCATTTCCGAAATTCCTGGACGCGGTCGATGTCCCGCTGCTGCATCCGCCAGGTGCCGTCGGCGGCATCCGGCGCGCGAGGCTTGAATTTTTTGATCTTTTTCTTAACCCGATAGTTCCAGGAAACATCGGTGATAAGATCCTTCAGCACCGGGAACGCTTTCATGGGCTCCACCGTGATCGGACGTTCCAGGGGCAGATCGCTCATCCGGGTCATGCACATGAGTTTCGGCATCCCGTTAATCTCGGCCGAGCACGATCCGCATTTTCCTGCCTTACAATTCCAGCGACAGGCCAGATCACCCGCCTGCATGCGTTGAATATCATGAATCGCATCGAGCACGACCATGCCTTCGCTGCATTCGGTGGCGTAGTCCTGAAACGCGCCCCCGGTTGAATCACCGCGCCAGATTCTAAAAGTTGCTTGCGGCATGGTTAGAGCGTTGAAGCGTTGAAGCGTTGAAGCGTTGAAGCGGGAGGGATTAGGCCGTCGTTCAATAGTTCGTCGACCTCGTCTTCGGTCCAGCCGTATGCGGGCGAATCCTCCCGAAGCATTAGTGCTGAACCCTGTTTCCGGCCACGCAACCATCTCATGTAGCCATTCAATAACTGGTGAACACGCCAACCTTCATTCTTGAACGTGTCAATCTCATGACCCGGCAAGTAATGCTCATCCAGACACACATTCAAATCATCCAGAAGCTCTTCCAGTGAACCGCGCGCGTTCAGACAGAACTTGATCTGCTCAAGGTAATGGTACCGACCGTGCCCTTCAGCAATGTTGTTGGTGAGAGAGACCGCCGCGCGACGAATTTGGCTACCTAGCTCAAATTTCTCAAAATCAGGCAGGCGCCGATTAACTTTGTACATCGCTTTACGAAAGCCGCGCGCAACCTGATACACTTCCAGATCCTCAAACGTTCGATACGATTTTTTATTGTTCGTTCCCGTCCCGACGTTTGATTGATAACCAGACATATCGTTCTCGCTCATAAGCTCTTTACCGCGTCAACGCTTCAACGGTTTAACGCTTCAACGCACGTTATTCAAGTCACAGCTGGATCCCGCCAGCCAGGTCAAGCAACTCGGTTTCGGCCGCGTTTCCCGGCACCATGGCCATGGCCAGAAACGGTCCTTTGCGCAAAATAATGACTCCAGTGTTCGAATCTTTAAACGTTAGGCCGTCCATGCCAGATACCGTCGTCTTCTTCATCGTCCAGCCGACGGTCCAGGCAAGCACCCGCCAGCACACCGCCGCTTTTCGCGCATTGGAATAACGACCAACCAGAACCCCTTTCTCCTGACGGAATGAATTATTATAGACGGCCATGGTGCCTTCTTCCGGGATAAACATTTGAAAAGCTTCGAACGCCTTCTGCAGAGCCTGGGTCGCTTCCTTCCCCAGTTCCGCTTCGTTTTGGGTCAAGGCAGCCCGCAACTCACCTCCGGTAAAGGTACGCACGGTCGTGACTACGTACCCGGGTGGAGGACTTGCCGGTAGCGCGCCATAGGTATTGATCAGCTGCGGATAAGCCGCCAGTCCCTGACCGTTACCGACCGACGAAGCGAGACGTCTGATCGCGACGAACCCATCGGGTTGTGGCGTATACATTATAATGATTGTGCTGGCAGGCCGGTTAACGAGAACGTAAACCATGACGGTTGCGGTCTGCATTGAATAACCGTCGTAGGTTTGTCCTCGCGGACTCTGGACCCTCACGCCTTGCAAAGTTCCCCCGGTGCTTTGGGCAATGCCCTGGGCGATCGATCCGGCCTGATTGACATTCGCTCCGCCGAGCACATGAACGTTAACCGGGGCGCCCGCTGAGCTTGGATCACGATACGTGGTAGACGTCATTCCCTGGGCCACTTGCGCGATATTTCCACCGCTCAACCCGGGAGGCAGCGTTTCCTTCGGCGCCTGGAGCGACGGAGTAGAACCAGTAGTCAACCCGGGATTATTGAAGGTCTGGCTAACGACACTCGTCGGTTGCATCGGATTCTTCGGTTCGGGATCGACCGGGAACTCGGTCATGGTGCCCGCCACCGCGGTGGGCAGAGCCGGCGGTTGGCGCCCGCCGGCGGTCAATTGTTTCGACGGCCCGAAAAAGAACCAGGCAATTCCGCCTAACAACAGAACTATGATGGCGAGACAACCGAGCGCGAAGTGACTTTTGGGTTTTGCGACAGCTGGCGGCGTCGCGACTGGAACCGGCGGAGGCATGGTTGCCGGTTGGGGCAGGGCGCTGCCACAAGACATGCAAAAGCGATCTCCGGCAGCGGCTGCGGCCCCGCATTTGGGACACGTCCGCGGTGAAGGAACAGGAGGAGGCATGCCGGGATTTGCAGCAGCAGCCGGCGCTACCGGCGTGGCAGCGGCAGAAGCGGTCCCTCCGCGGCTGGCAGCTCCGATTAGCCACATCACGGCCCCAATCGCAATCGCACCGATAGCAGCTTCCTTTTGGTATTGGCCAAATAAATTAAAGATACGCAGCTGAACGCCGACCATTGGCAGGCCTAACGATGCCAGTCCAAATACCAGCAGAGTGGCCCCCCATTGCTGCAGTCTGTTTTTCATTCAATCGCCGAAGGCGGGAGGGTATGGAAACGTCCATTAAATGGCAAGCCAGGCCTGCCAAACTCTCAATTTGCAAGACGCAGCCGGTAACCGCGCGGGCACCCTTCAATTTCAAATGACGAACCGATATTTAAGCTTCCCAATTTGGTTGCCTCGATCCTTTAATCTTCGCTGAGTCCGCGTTGAGCCAAGATGAGCTGGTTTAAACGAATTTTTTCCAAGTCCGAGGCAACGTCTCCAACAGAGTTCAATCCGACGCCGGCGCGGACCGATCCGTTCGCAACAATCGGCGAGGCGTTACGCCAACATTCCGCCGAACTGCCGGCGGCGCTTACCCCGGAACGACGAAGGCAGGTTCATTCAATTTGGACGGAAACTATCAACACCCGGGCGCATGATTACGCGGATTTGATCCTGACCTACCCGGACCGCGATACCATCGCAAAGCTTCACGTCGATACGATTATGCAAGTTTATCTCAACGGTTACATGGCGGCACAGGGATGGATCACCGAAAACGTCGCGCTGCAATCGGCATTCATGCTGGGGCGAAATCTGCGCGATCAAATTCGCGGTTTGGGGCTTCCCCTCGACAAGCTCAGCGCTAACACTGGAACCACCATCGATGGTGCGTTGAAGAGCATCGTGGAAGTCGGGATTCAATCAAAAGCCTAACCGATCGTTTGCCGTGACTGGCATCGGTCCCACCCATTGATGGCAGGACGGCACATTCCCAAAACTGAAAGTCGCGCTGCGGTCGTCACCCTGATCATCGGCTTTGTCGCGGCGTCGTTAAGTGGGGTTGCGGTGCTATTGCACGCGTTTCAGGCCGTGCATCTCGGCTTTTCGGTGATCGTTCTCGCTCCCGCGACCGTGGTTTTGATCCTGATAATTGCCACCCGGAAGCAATCTTTCGCCCGGGCCATATTTCTGCAACGCCTCGGCGCCGGCTTATTCGCCGGATTGATCGGCCTAATTGCCTACGACGCTATTCGCTGGGTAATTCTGATTACCGGTTTCGTTCCGTTCAATCCATTCCGGGCCATCGAAGTTTTCGGGCTTTTGATTTTGCGGACGGATATCGACAGTTGCTTAACCAAGAGCGTGGGCTGGCTGTTTCACATCTGGAATGGATTGTCGTTCGCCTCCATGTACACCCTGGCTCTCGGACGCGGCCGGGTGTGGTGGGCCATTATCTGGAGCCTTTTGCTGGAGGTGGCAATGCTGTCCACCTACCCATCTATGTTCCGGATCATGCTGGATTGGCCGTTTCTTGTGGTCAGCCTGATCGGACATCTGGCTTACGGGCTTGGGCTGGGCCTAACCGCGCGTGGCGCAGTCAAAGCCTAACGAGATTCCATGCAGCCAATGATTGCGACTCTGAAAATGCTGGCCGATTTGGGTCTCGAGCGCAGCTCGAAAGCAGAACGCGGCTTGATTGTATGGGCGGCCATCATCGTTTTCTTCGCCCTGGTCACACTTTACCGATGGCGACGTACGCGCTCAGCAGCTGGTCATCCGGGCGACACCGATATCGCACCGCAACGGGGCGCGCCGTTCATGAAGAAGACGTTCCTGGCGGTGATTCAGATCGCCTGCGGTATTCTTGTGGTTTACGCCATCGCGAAGTTTACCGAGCCAAAACCGACACGGCCGGCCGGGTGGCAGCTGATTTCCCCGCCCCACGAAGTTACAGTCGTGGCGCAACAAGGCGGGCGGATTTGGGCAGGCGGACGCGAGGGTTTGTTTGTGGTGGATATGAACACGCGTCAGTTGGTGAATATACCGGAGATTCAGAGTCGCGATTTGCGCGCAGTCAGGGCGCTGTTGGGTGAGGACAAACAAGTATCGATTGGCTGCCGCGCCGGTTTGCTGCAGTATGACGGATCGCACCTGCAAACACTCCTGCCGCCGGGCCGAAACGATCTTGGTCCGGTAACGGCACTGTATCGTAGCCGCGACGACTTTCTGTGGATTGGCGTCGGAAACGGCGCCTGGCGAGTCGATCGCGGGCTCGGGAATTGGCGCTGGTTTGGTCCTAACGAGGGATTGATCCTGCCTTCAGTAGACGTCATTTACCAAACCCGCGACGGCGATCTCTGGTTCGCCTCAAACGCGCCTGAAGCAGTTGGATTGTTCCGTTACCAAAACCAAACCGCGAAATTTTCGGATGCCGGCAGTGGACTGCGCCATCACGCGGTCAACGATTTTTTGGAGGATCACGGCGGAAAACTTTGGGTGGCCACCGGGTTCGGTTCCCGCGGAGCAGTCGTGTTCTTGGAAGAGGGCCGCTGGCGTGAGGTCGCAGATCTTCCCGACATTTCCGGCGAAAAAATTCGGTCGTTGTTTGAGGATTCGCGCCGGCAAATCTGGATTTGTTCGGAGTACAACGGTGTGGCCATTCGGGCTGGCGGGGCGTGGCGCCGACTGACGACACGGGAAGGCCTGCCCGGTATGGAAGTGAAAGACATGCTCGAAGATGCGAACGGCGCCTTATGGCTCGGGACCGAACGCGGACTCGGATTCCTAAATACCGTTCCCTAACCCGAAAAGCGGATTGCGAAGGGCGCCGAAATTATTGTAAGCCTAGCGGCCATATGGCGGCCTGCGCTAAATGCGGACGTGAACTTGCGGCGGGAGCGAAGTTCTGTCCGGGGTGTGGAACGCCTCAGCCTGCAGGAACGACTGCGACGCCACCGCCCATCTCTGACCCGCCGCGGATAACGGCCGCTGCGAGCCCCCCGCCGCTTTCCCCTCAAACTCCACCTTCTCCGGCCGGCGCAACGACTCCAGCCAATGTTGAAGGAGTCCTCGGCATCATAACGAACTTCGTTAGGTCATTGTCGCGTTGGGATGCCCTGGCGTTGGGCGGCGGCGTGATTGGCGCGATGTTGTGGTACGGCTGGTCGGCCATGGACGTGAAAGACACCGTCACGCCCAAATACATCATGCTGATGCCGGTGTTGATAGTTGTATTCCGAAAGCCAATTGATGCGCTGTTGCGGCCGCTGCAGGTCATCAAAAGCAAAATCCCCCGATTGATCTTAATCGCCATCGGACTGGCAACTCCCTATTTCATGGCGCATTATTTTTACCGCAACGGGACCAGCAACTTTCCGTTGGCGCAGAAGAGCATCATTTGGGGAACAATTGTTTCCTACGCGATTCTGCGGATTCCGTCGGCGCGGATGCCGCTACCGCCCAGGTTGCCGAGCGCGGTGATGAGTTCGTGGCTGTTTTGGTTCGGGCTGTTGTTAGCCATTCAATGGGTTCTGCCCGAGTTGATGTTCGCTGACGATTTCACCCGTGATTTCCGGCGGCTGGAAGACGGTTTGCGCACCCCGGGCTGGGCGCAGGGAATCGCCGGAACCGCGGCGACTGCGATCAACGTCCTGGTTAACGGGGCGCTGGTGTTTCAAAGCAGCCCGCCGCCGTCCGCGATACCGCCAGATGCCGGCCAACAGGAGGAACCCACTCGTTATACCATGGACATTCGGACGGAAGACGAGCGCACCTCCCTGGTCGCCGGCAGCCCCGACCGGCTCTGGATTTATGCCCAAATCCTTTGCAGCAAGCCCGCGATCGATGCGCGCGGCCTAACAAATGCAATCCAATTCAGTTTTCAGGGTCCCTACGCCAACTGGATGTCGATCAAACAGCAACAGTTCGTAGGCAACTATAAATCGGTGCTGCTTGCGGCCGAACCGCCCACGCCGGAGACGCAACTGGGAGACAACGCCGAAGTCACGGTCCAGGTTTCCGGACGGACCGCTCAAGGCGAACCCATGGAAGGACCGGTTAAGATCGAGCTGCAGAAATTCAAGCTCGAGTTCTTTTAGTATGAGCCGGGAGAAACAGAAACGTCCGACACCAACCACTTC
>DATFCK010000141.1:0-4135 GCA_035253185.1 Chthoniobacterales bacterium
GGCCGGAGCATAGCGAACGTTATCGCGGAGTTCGCGAACGTCCTCGACACTGTTATTGCTCGCGCCGTCTATCTCGATGACATCCAGGCTGTTGCCGGCGGCAATTTCCCGGCAATTATCGCAAACGCCGCACGGCGTTACCGTCGGTCCGTTTACGCAATTCAACGACTTGGCCAGGATTCGGGCGGTTGAAGTTTTTCCGACCCCGCGCGGACCTACGAACAGATAGGCATGGGCTAACCGGTTTTGCTCGACCGCGTTTTTCAACGTTTTCGAGACGTGACTCTGTCCGACCAAATCGTCGAAAGTCTGCGGTCGATATTTGCGGGCAAAAACCTGATAACTCACTGATTGACTCTAAAGGCTTCGCTTCGCTTCGCCACGTCAAAAAGGTTAAAAGCGTGACAATGTTATTAACATTGCAGCCGTTTTGCGCGTGACCCTCTTTTTATTCGGCGTTCGGCGTTCGGCGTTTGCTTCCATGATAGAAAAAGGAGCCCCGCCGGTTTCCCGACGGGGCTCGGTTTATTTTAGACCGATTATTCGGTCATGAAGCAGCAGCTACCGGGGCAGCAAGAGCCGCCGCCGCAGCAATCATTCTCATTGGCGAGCGGTGTTGCCGCCGTGAGCGTGATCAATGCTGCAAACATGAGTAAGTATTTCATAACTCCTCCGTTTGAGTTTCATTGCATCTCGGCAGCGCGATGCCGCCGAGCCGTTGGCGGAGAGCGGTTAAACCCGCGGCGGCGGGACCGGTGGACGATCGGCCCGAAACTCGCCAATGCGATCGTCGGGAAGAACCGATAGTTCAGCGAACAAAGGAGCCCGCGGTTTTTCGACTACCGCGTAAATAAGAATCAAAGAGGAACAGGCCGTGGCACAAGACTGCGACGTCTGCGAAGTTCGGATCGGCAGACTGCAGCAGTGATCCACCGGTTCTGACATCGCGGCGCACGATTGGTTGTCCATTTCGCAGCTCTGCGACTGTTGCTCACCGGACGGCGCAACGACCAGGCCAGCCGCATCCGGCTTGCCGATGGCCGGGCAAAGGAAAACGCCGAGGCAAATCACCAGGAGACCGGCGGAAAACCAGCGGCGCATCACAATCAATAATATATCACATTGTTTGCCGATGAGAAGCGCCCGGTTCGCCTGGCCAGCACCAGGCGCCAGGCTGCTTTTACGGTCGTTGTGATCGTTCCAGTTGCTAGTCACTCGACAATTCACGTTGTGTTAGATAGCGATGTGCACATGGCTGTTAAAGGAGACGCGGCCTCTGGCCGCCTGTCTGTATTTCCAAAGCGGCGAGACGCCGCTTCTACTATGCGCATCATATTGATTTTCCTGTCCTGTCTATCCATCGCGCTTTGTACCCCGATTAAGTCGTTTGCTCGCGAACCGATAACGTCGCCACCGGCTACGCCGAAAGTAGCGGGGAGTGCTACCCGCGCACGCGACCTGGGAATTCCATTTGAAGGTAAAACGGGTCCGTTTAATGCCATCACCGATGTAGCCGGCGTTGAAGTCGGCTACGCCACCGTCATCGAGGGCCAGGGCAAATTGGAAGTCGGCCAGGGTCCGGTTCGAACCGGCGTGACCGCGATCATTCCGCGAGGGCGCGATTCGACTAACGACCCGGTGTATGCGGGCGTATTCAGCTTGAACGGCAACGGCGAGATGACTGGAACGGCGTGGGTGGAGGAGAGCGGATTCCTGGAAGGCCCGCTTGTCCTAACCAATACCCACAGCGTAGGCGTGGCGCGAGACGCGACCATCGCCTGGCGGGTCAAACATGGCGCGGCCGATGCGACCGGTTACTGGTGGAGTTTACCGGTAGTCGCCGAAACCTGGGACGGCTGGCTTAACGACATTAATGGATTCCACGTTAAACCCGAGCACGTATCGCAGGCACTCGATTCCGCGCGCGGGGGACCAATCGAGGAAGGCAGCCTTGGCGGCGGGACCGGCATGATCTGCTATGAGTTTAAGGGCGGAAACGGAACCGCATCACGCCGATGCACCGTGGCCGGAGGAGCAGATTCCGCCAAAGAATCGCGCATCTTTACGGTTGGCGTTTTCGTGCAGGCGAATTGCGGGCGTCGTTCGCAATTAACAATCGCTGGGGTGCCGGTGGGAAAAGAAATCCCGGGAACGGTTTACCAGTCCGCCGCGGCACACCGGTCCGGTGACGCAGAAGTCGGTTCGATCATCATTGTGGTAGCTACCGACGCGCCGCTGTTGCCCCACCAATTAAAACGGCTGGCGCGCCGAGCGTCGTTAGGCCTGGCCCGAACCGGAAGTGTTTCCGGCAACGGCTCGGGCGACTTGTTCCTCGCTTTTTCTACCGCTAATCCCAAAGCTGCCGGCAACGAACGGATTGCGCGCTCGGTGGAAACGATTCCCAACGATTTGCTCGACCCAATTTTTAGCGGGGTGGTGGAAGCCACCGAAGAAGCCATCGTTAACGCGCTGGTGGACAATCGCGAGATGATTGGCCGCGATAATCATCGGGTGCCGGCCCTGCCACACCAGCAGGTTCGACATCTGATGAAAAAATATAATCGAGCGCGATGATCGATTATCAATTAGCCTAACAAATTCTACCCGTGAATACGACCATTGTCGTGATCGCAGTCTTCGGAATCGGATTCTTGTGCGGCCTTCGTTCTTTTGCGCCGCTGACGCTGGTAAGCTGGATGGCAGTGTGGGGTTGGACACCGGTTGCCGGGTCTCCATTCTGGTTCATTGGCAAAACTGGGTTCGCTGTTGCCATCACGATTCTCGCAGTGGTAGAGCTGATCGCCGACAAACTGCCCCAGATCCCCGCGCGAACTCAGTTGATGCCCCTGGTCGCCCGGTTTGTGACTGGCGGCATCGCGGCGGCGGCAATGTCTTTCAGTGCCGGGCGGCCCTGGCTCTACGGGCTGCTGTTAGGCCCGGTCGGCGCCATGACCGGTGCATTCGCGGGTTATTATGCCCGGCGCTCGTTAGTGCAATCGGTCCGAATTCCGGATCTGGTGGTGGCGCTGGTGGAAGACTTGATTACGATTGCCGGGACGCTATTCCTGGTGCACAACTTTTTTCACACCCCGGTCTGATAGAACCGGCACAGCGACATAGCGCCGTGGCTACAGTGCGCACTGTTTTGATGTTGTAGCCGCCTCGCTATGTCGAGGCGTCTTCCCCTGTTTTTACGTTTGGTCGGCCAGCTCGTCGCGAAGCTGTTGCTTTAGATTTTGACGCGCGGCTTTTTTAATCGCCCGCCGTTCCGCTTCGACCTCTTCCTTTTCCCGTTTGCGATCCTGAACGGTGCGGGTGTCGGCCACGCCGCCAGTGTGCGATATTTTCGGGCGCTTGGCGCCGACATTGCGCTCGTTAGGCTTAGCGTAGGGATTCATCCGATGCAATGACGAGCCACCCGCCTACGCCAAGACTCCGGCGCGGCAGGCGAATGTCGAATGACGAAGGAATGACAGGCATTGATGTGGAATAGCTGCCTTTCGCCCTGGAATGTTTTTTCATTTAATCTCCTTGGCTTTTCACTTGCCGGTAAACAAGCATCGCGGAAGCCAGATCTTCAATCGCCATTCCCAGCGATTTGAAAATCGTGGTCTGGTTCCGGTCCACTTGAATCTTGCCGGCCAGCGCTTCTCCGAGTTCACCATGAATTTTTGCCTTCGATAAAATCACATCACCCGATTCCTGCTCGGCCGCAGCCCGCGAATCCACAAATAACATGTTCGCCATTGCCGCATCATCGAGTTCTCGCCAGTCCGGCCGGCAGGCGCCGACTGCGTTGACGTGCGATCCTGGTTTCAACCATTCGCCTTTCAGCACCGGCGTGGTGGAACTGGTCACGGTAACGATCACGTCGGCGCCGCGGGCGGCTTCCTCGGCCGGCAGCGATTTTCCGCCAACCTCGGCGGCGAATTTTTCCGCGTGAGCGGGAGTTCGGCTCCAAATTCGAATCTCATCGAACTGCCTAACCAAACCAAGAGCTTCGACATGACTTTCAGCCTGGACGCCGCTGCCGAAGATTGCCAGGACTCGGGCATCCAACGGTGCCAGGAGATCGGTTGCCACCGCCGATACCGCCGCGGTGCGCATTTCGGTGATGAGACGTCCATCCATCACG
>DATFCK010000142.1:0-3389 GCA_035253185.1 Chthoniobacterales bacterium
AAGGAAGCGCCTGATTTTCTGCCTGCCTGGCTGTTGCTGGCCGACCTTTCGTCGGGAAAGAAAAATTACGACGAGTCCCAACGTTACCTGAATAACATTTTCAACCGCGATCCGGATAACGTCGATGCTCATATTTTCCAGGCGCGGATACGATTGGCCAAAGGCGAAACCGATAAGGCGATCCAGGGTTTGGAGCATCTTGATTCCAGATTACCGAATTTTGGACCGGTGAAAGTCGAACTCGCTCGTTGTCATGTGCAAAAAAACAATGTCACCCAGGCGATTGCGGTGCTGGACCAGGCCCTAACGGCGAACCCCGAAAATCTCGAGGCAGTATTACTTCTTGGGCGAATCAACCTCGGCACCGGGAAGCAGCAAGCAACAGTCGATTCGATGAAGGCTCTCCTGGAAAAGCATCCTGATCTGGGAGCAGCCAAGCTGCTGCTGGCTGACGCCTATCGCGCACTGGGCCAGCTGGAAGAGGCCGCTGCGATTTTCCGCGACCAGCTTCAAGCCACACCTAACAACGCCGAGGCGCATCTCGCGCTTGGCATTATTCTCCGCCAGCAAAAAAAGGAGGGCGAAGCCAGGGAGATGTTCGAAAAAGCGCAGCGGCTTGCTCCCGCCAATCCAATGCCGCTGCTGCAGTTGGTGGATATGGCGCTGGTTAGCCGAGATTTTCCGAAGGCCGAACAATTGGTCCGGGACCAAATGCAGAAGACGCCTAACGTAGCGCTGATTCATCTGCTCCAGGGCCGGGTCTACTCCGCGCAGGCGAAGTGGACCGAAGCGGAAACGGCACTAAACGAAGCCACGAAATTAAACCCGAACCTGGTCGAACCTTACGCACTTCTGGCCACCGTTTACACCGCTTCAAACAAGTTGCCGGAGGCGATTCGGCAGCTCGAGGCCGTAGTTGAGCGCGCGCCCAAAGACACGCGCGCTTTGATGAGCCTGGCGGTGTTATACGAGAAAACCGGCAACTTCGAGAAAGCGCGTGACAATTACGAAAAGCTGATCGCGATCACTCCCGACTTTGCCGCAGCGTTAAACAATCTGGCCTTCCTCTATGTTGAGCGATTTAACGACTTGGACCGCGCCTACCAACTTGCGCAAAAGGCGCGTTCACTGCAACCGGGGGATGCCTCGATTGCCGATACTCTGGGCTGGGTGCTGTTTAAAAAGCGCGATTATCAACAGGCGCTTCCGTTATTGACCGAAGCTGCCGACAAAGCGCCTAACCAGCCCGAAATTTCGTATCACGTCGGGATGTGTCATTACATGATGGGTGCGATCGAACCGGCTCGAACCGCATTGGAGCGGGCATTAAAATCGGCCGCGGAATTTCCGCAGAAAGCCGATGCCGAGCGCCGGCTTGCGCTTCTCTCCAAGGATTCGTCTAAAACTCCGTTCACTCAGCAGGAGCTGGAATCGCTGGCCCGCCAGCAACCGGATGACGTTTTAACTCACATCCGCCTGGCGGAAAGTTATGAAGCGGCAAACGCATTCCCGCAGGCCGCGGCGCAGTATGAAGCGGCTTTGAAACTCAGTTCAAAGCTGCCTGCGACGCTTATCAAGCTCGCCAATATTTATGCCGGTCCATTAAATGATCCGGCCAAAGCTCTCGAATACGCCAAAACCGCGCGCGAGCTTTCGCCGGGAGACGCTCAAACCACTCTGCTGGTTGGTCGGATCGCGTTTAAAACCGGCAATTACGCCTGGGCATACGGCTTATTGAAGCAAAGCTCGGATCAACTTGAAGCCGACGCCGAGGCTCATCATTCGCTCGGCTGGTCGGCATTTACGATGGGTAAGATTCCCGAAGCGACTCGGGAGATGGAAAAGGTGCTGAAGCTTGCACCGGATACTGCGATCGCGGAGGACGCAAAGCTGTGGCTGGAGCTGATGCGGTTAGCCGATGCCCGGAATATCAAGCCGGAAAGCGCCGGCAAAGTGGCAGAGGTTTTGAACAAGGATCCAAATTACGCGCCGGCGCAAGTTGCGCAGGCTGCGATTGCCGCGGCGGGCGGCAACGTAGACGGGGCGATCTCGCAATATGAAAGATTGTTAGGCCGGTTTCCGGATTACGCGCCCGCCCAAAAAGAATTGGCGAAACTTTACGCCACCAGACCGGCCGATCTGCAAAAAGGCTACGACATCGCCACCAAAGCCCGCAAAAATTTGCCGGAAGATAACGAGCTGACGCGGATCCTGGCTGACATTAGTTACCAGCGAAAAGAATATGGTCGCGCGCTGGAGTTGTTGAATGAAAGCGCGCGCCGCGAACCGCTTGATGCCAAGCAGCTTTATTACAAAGGCATTTGCTCTTGGCAGACAAAAGATACTGCCCAGGCTCGCGAGGCATTGACCCAGGCCCTGGATAACGGACTTCAGGAGCCCCTCGCCGCCGACGCGCGGCGCGCACTGCAGAACATCGGGCAAAACTGATCCCAATTGGTTGCCGCACCCCCGCGGCGGCGTATTCGCCTAACGATCCGGCGCCGGATTTTCAGCGGCGCACTTCACCTCCAGCTCGACCGCCTCTTATAGTCGGCCGCCTAACGACTCGTCGGCAAATAATCGCGAGTTTTCCAATTTCCGAACCCCCTGATCCTATGTTGAACAATACAAACTCCCATAATCACGCCGGCAACTCAGGCGAATCTTCTGACCCGTCGGTTGAAAAAGCGCATTCTACTCGTAGTATAATCCCTGCTCTCAACCTCGGAACAATGACGTGCTCTCTTGGCTACCTCGCACGAATCGATGATTCGCTCTGGTTTTGCCTGAAAACTCAGCCCAAACACGAGCATCTCGCAGCTACCGCGTTACGGCGTCAACTCGGGATCAAGTGTTTTTCCCCCCGGGTCCGTTTCCGTAAACCTACCCGCCGAGGCGCGGTCTGGTTCGTCGAAGCCATGTTCCCGGGATATATTTTCGCGGAGTTCACCTTTTCCCGACAGCATCGCCAGGTGGAGTACTCTTCTGGAATTCAGGGTGTTGTGCGCTTTGGCGACCAAGTTGCGACGGTGGATCGCACCCTCATTGCCAACCTGCAGGAAAAGGCCGGCAATGATGAAATGGTTACCTTCAATCCGGAGATCGAAGTCGGTCAATCGGTTCAGATTGCCGAAGGACCGTTCCAGGGGATTGAAGCCCTGGTGACTCGCCTTCTTCCCGCCCGTGAGCGGATCCGCGTGTTGCTGGAATTCCTGGGGCGTTCGGTGGAGATGGAGGTTCCAACACCGAAGGTCCTGCCGGTCGCATCTCCCCGCGCCTGATGTAGATCAAATCCTCAGCAGCCGGTGGAGCACCGGCTCAACGCGACCGACGTCGTGGCCTTGAAATGCGCCCCTTTGGGGCGCTTTTTTTTGCCAAAATGCTCCAAA
>DATFCK010000143.1:0-2161 GCA_035253185.1 Chthoniobacterales bacterium
GAGATCATCACGGGCGCTGATCAAACGCTTCAATTCTGGGCTCAGGATCCGAGCGGACTGGATTTGGAATTCCAGCAGTACACTGAGCGCAGCACCCAGTTCACCGGCGCGGCGGTTCGAGTGGAGTGAGTAATGCAGCAGCGGAGTATTGGAGTGAGGGAGTTTTGGAGTGAAGGTTTCACGGAGCGGCGGTTTGTAACCGCCGGATTACCCGGATGGCGAACTTGAAGCTTTCCACATTCCGAATCGGCGATAAGCCTAGACGCTCGGTAGGTTTGCGCATCGGAACAACCCGGCTTCCACCGCGCGGCGTGCCGAAATCGCGCTGGAAACGCGATGGATATTTTGATGTCTGGCTGCCGGCCGTGGCCCCAAGCAGGCAGTTGCTGAGCTGGATCAAACACCGCGACCTGAGCGATCCCAAAATCCGCCGGGTATTTTTCGAGCGATACGAACGTGAGTTGTCAGGTAACGCCGAAGCCCGGCAAACGCTTCAACTATTGGCCGAGATCGCAAAGCGAACCCCGATCAGCATCGGCTGCTTTTGCGCGGACGAAGCGCGCTGTCACCGGTCCCGCCTTCGCCTAATCATTGAGCGTCTGGCGAACGAGGCGGGATAAACCATGTTGCCTGAACGCAATGGTCACGCGGAGGCGCTACTTTATTTTGGGGATGCAGCTTTAACCAAAACGGTCCTCGAAAATTACCAGATGTGGTGCAGCATCTTCGACGAACATTCCCATCGTTGGGGAGCCGTCGGGCGACAATATGTTAGGCGAGTCGAGCAGAGGCCGGTAATGAAAAAATTCGTTGCCGAACTTTTGGGCATTATCGCCTGAAGCGCATCGCCGTTTCAAAGTGCTCGCCGCTTGGATGTTACATTCGCGGCATAACAAAAAGCTTGCGTTAACGAATTCGTTTGGCATTCTCGGCGCCCCCTATGTCCACCCCCCTCCTACAAATTCCCATTCGTTATACTCTTCTTCTGTTTTTGTGTTGCATTGCACTCTTGCCGGTGCGTGCCCAGATCGGCCAACCGCCTTCAGCCAAGTCGGCGGCGCTTCCGTCTCGTTAGAAACCTATGGCTACGATGAGATGAATCGGCTCAAATCCGTCGACCGTGCCGAGGACGGCCTGCGGGATGCGTTTAGCTATTATCTGAACGGCGAATTATCCAGCGCGACCTACGGGTCTGCTATTCCGGCACCGACCCCGACGCCCACGCCCACACCGGTGCCGACGGCCACTCCCAGCCCGACCGCGCCGCCGCACGAGCCGCCGTGTGGCCGCTTCTGCAACATAATTAACAGTCCCACTCAACAACAACAGTCGCAGCGGAACGTTCTTTATGACTACGACAAGTCCGGCAACCGGACCAACCTTAGTGACACCGGCGGAATGAGCTACGTCTATTCCACTAATATTCTAAATCAGTACGAACAAACTAACTCTGCGCCTGCATTTGGGGTAATTAATGGTCCCCAACACGAAATCGCAGCCTACCAAAATGCCAATTACGCATATATTAACGATGCGCACCTGACCCGTATCAGCGGACTCGGTGTCTCCGGACAAACCGCTACTTACGAGATGAACTACGATGCGTTGGGCCGCTGCGTGGTGCGGGTGCTAAATGGAATACCGAGTTATTATATCTATGATGGGGAGCGACCAATCCTGGAGTACGCCGGATCGAGCTACCAGCTGGTGGCCGCAAACGTGTACGGGAAAGGGATCGATGAAATTCTAAGGCGCACCGATTATGTGGCAAATCGCACGTTGTACTACCAGAGCGATCACCAGGGCAGCATCACCCATGTCACCGATGCTGCGGGGAATGTAATCGAAAGCTATCGCTATGATGCATTCGGCGCACCCAGTATTAGCAGCGCCAGCGGCATCACGACTAACAACCGTTTCATGTTCACCGGCCGCGAGTATGTGCCGGAGTTTGGCATTTATGAATATCGCGCGCGGGCATACCATCCGGGTCTTGGGCGTTTCATGAGCGAAGATCCGAAAGGGTTCGGCGGCGGCGATTACAATTTGTTCCGCTATTGCAACAATGATCCGGTGGATCTTACGGACCCTATGGGCCTCCAATCGAAGAACGATCCGCGCTATCCGGACCCCGAAGACAAAACCTATACGCAAGACCGAC
>DATFCK010000144.1:0-2360 GCA_035253185.1 Chthoniobacterales bacterium
AACCCCCGGCTCATGAATGTTAAAGTCCTGGAACGAATCGTCCAGCACCCCATTGGTGAACTTGTTGCCGTTGTGATGGCAATCGGCGCATCCGGCCCCGCCTTGGGAAACCTTATTGGTAAAGATTTGCCGGCCACGCGCGACCTGGCTGGCTTGAGTGGAATCAGGAAATTGGGTCAGCGGGTTAGGCAACCGGCGGGTTTCGTTCTGCGACCACAGGATTTGCAGATATGCCATGTCGTTATAGCCGACTTCTTTAGCTTTGCCATTCAGCTCCGAACGTCCAATCGCATTCGAATTTTCGAGAGTTTTTCGCCGAACGTAATCCTCCCGCGCCCGCATTCGATCGACCTGATTCGCCTGCGGGAACAACACGTTAGGCGCGCGCTCACCACCCAGGACCTCCCCGTTGCAGGCGGAGGCGTAGGCCATGAAGTCGTTGTTCAATCCTTCGTACCATTCGGGCCAGTTATCGGAGATGTCTTTGTTCTGGGGACAAACCTTTACCCCGCCGACTGCGTTGGCAGCGACATTCCACTGGCAACCATCCTGGCGACCGTCCCAGTGACAAAATCCGCACGACTTCTGGGCGTCGAACCCGCCGGGAGTCTTGCCGGCCAATGGCGGATCGTCAGCGTAGGCGGAAGTAAAGAACCAGCGTAAGCCGACTTCTTCGTCGGTGGCAAACAACCCGGAGCCGTTACCGCCGGTAGTCGGATCCGGCGTATTCGGAGTGACTCCCACCGGTATGAAGCTCCGGCGCCCGAGATTACCGTTGGCGTCTACGGTCAACACCGAGACGTCCTCCGTCTGCATGTTCGCGACATACACCACGCTGCCATCCGGCGAAACTTCAACGCCCTGCGGAGTAATGCCGCCGGTGAATTGAAACCCGAGCGGAGTTAAAATCCCGGAAAAGTCGGTTGGATTTTGATTGATGCGGAAAGCCTCCAGCTTGTCCGAATGCAGCATGCTGACAAACAGCACTCCGTTCTTGATCGCCATTTGCTCGGGCCCGCTGCCGCGAATCAACCGCTGGGCTTCGGAATGATCGTGCAAATCGACCACGTCGCCCTCGACCACCAGCTGTGAAAAATCGCGTCCCTTGTCGACGTATCGATAAACAAACGTATTGGACGCAGTATCGAAAATATTCAGCTCGCTGCCGATATCGTCGAACGTTGTTGCCTTGGTCGCGTCCGACATGACCGGAGTGTAGCCTAACGGCTGACCGTTATTCTTGATCGCCACCCCGCTGCTGTTCCGGGTGGGTAAACCGTGTCCGGTTTCGCTCCCGTTCAAGACCGTGTTGCTTTCCTGACCGCAGACGATTCCCCATCGTCCGCTGATCTTTACATCAGTGGAGAGGCCACCAACCGGGAGAACTTTGATCAGGGTGTTGGAGTCGTTAGCCACATTGATTGCCGCAATGGTGTGGCCGAGCGTGTTTGCCACATACAGCGTCCGGCCGTCCGCACTCAGATCCAGATCGCGAGGATTAGCTCGCTCCAGCTCGGTGAGGCCGGTCGGAATTTCAGCGATCTGAGTAAACCTGGGGCCGGGATCGATGCGAAACGCCCGGACCTGATCCTTGAAACGGTCGGTGATGTAAAGTCGCGTTCCGGATGGATTGAACAAAACTTTCTCGCCGTAAAATCCGGTCTCGAACTCTCCGATAACTGAATCGGTGCCGGTATCGATTACGCTGGCGAAGTTGCCGTATTGATTAAGTACAACCGCGTAAGGCCTGGGAAAAATCGACGTGTTCGCCGGCGATACTTTCACCCCGATCGGTCGAAGCCCGCGGGTTTGACCGGCCGGTCGCAAATCGATCCATTTGGAAACTCGTTGAGCGCCGGTATCCAGCACCGCAACGCGCCAGTCGGGATAGCCTTCGCGGCCCGGTAACGTCACATACAGCTTTTTGCCGTCCGGAGTCAGGGCTAACGCCCGCGGCTGACTGCGAAACGGTTGCTTGCGGTTAGGCCAGAGCTGGTTGCCACTTTTGACTACCGGGTTGTTAGGATCAATGCGAGTCCCGGGATCGGGCCGTCCATCAATGTAGCCGGCGCCAAACATGATTTTTGTAAACCGCAGCAAGCCACCGCGTTCGCCTGCCGACTCCGGTCCCACAATATTTTTCACCGGATCGCTGGTCGGCCCGGTAATAATTCTTCCTCGCGAATCCGTTTTAACCGCGGTGGAAAAGAATCGCAGCGGCAGCGGCGCCTCCGCGGTGGTGGCCAAAATTTTATAAGTGAACGCACCGGATAACTGACGTCCCGAACTTGAGGTGGTGGTTGGCGCAGCTGTCCCGGTTGCCGCTGTTGGCGCTGCGGGCGCAGGCGCGGTGGGCGCTG
>DATFCK010000145.1:0-7314 GCA_035253185.1 Chthoniobacterales bacterium
CAGAGCCAGAATGGCCATGTTAGACCAGTCCCATTGTGGCTAACGTGGGTTCGTCGACCGCGGACGTGATCGCCAGTCCATTATCAGCCTGGAAGGCTGCCAAAGCCTGGCGGGTCTGCGGACCAAGTAATCCATCGATAGCGCCAAAGTAGTAACCGTTGTCCCGCAACTGCAGCTGCACGTTCACAACGATCTGGTCAGGCGTTAGGTCGCCATAACCGTAGATCGGGCCGTCATACGGGTAAACGTATCCGGGGTCGTAGCCCCAGGCCGGATACCAGTAGCCGGAATTCCAGAAGTACCAGCCGCCCAGAACGAACACGATTCGGTTATGATGATGATGCCACCAGTGCCGATCGTGCCACTGCCGGCGATAATTGCGGAACGCAACATAGTCTCGGCCGGCAAATCGTTCGCCACGCCAGTTGTTAACCACGCGGACGT
This sequence comes from Chthoniobacterales bacterium, assembly GCA_035253185.1. GTDB lineage: Bacteria > Verrucomicrobiota > Verrucomicrobiia > Chthoniobacterales > UBA10450 > DATFCK01. The sequence goes on from DATFCK010000145.1 coordinate 445, forward strand.
TGCGGTTGATGTTCCGGGTCCGATTCACGATCCGGTGGTTACGGTCGACCTGACGGTTGATGGCGCGTTGTTCGCGATTGGTGGCGCGTTGTTCGCGCAGCGCCTGTCGGCGATTGTTCGCGTTAACGACCCGGTTGTTGACTGTTTCAGCTCGCCGGTTCTGCCGGGCGGTGATTCGATTGTTGCGATCGGTGACGCGGTTTTGCCGCGACGTGATCCGGCTCTGGCGGTTGATTTCGCGCGATTGAGCACGCGTGGTCACGGCACGCTGTTGCCGTTGAACCGATCGCGGAGCGACGTTCTGCCGCTGAAATGACCGCGCTGTCCTGCTCTGCCGCGTATTCACCTGGCGGGAACGCTGAACCTGAGCACCCCTACTGGCTTTAGCCGCCGACGCTGCTGCACGTCGTTCCTTTCCTCCGCCGCTCGACGCGCGTTCCTTTTTCTCAGCATAAGCTCCGACGGAGAGAGCCAGGATGCTGATTAATGTAATTAGTGTTCGTTTCATAAACATTTTTCCCATTTGTGCTTACTAATTTGGACACCCTCGTCGTCGCAATTATTCAACATCGTTAATTAATTCTTATCTCGTTCTCCCGATTTGGCTTACGGCTGAAATTGGTCGCAGTAACACCGCGAAATTCGAGATGAAACCGATGCCCGGCGCACTTGGGCCACCTTGCTGAGGTGTGCAGGCCGGAGCGGCCGCTACCGGACGTGTTGTTGGCGAACCGCTTCGAACAAGACAATTCCGACGGCGGTAGCGAGATTCAGGCTGCGAGTGCCCTGCATCGGAATGGTGAGCGTAGTGGATTCGTGCACCGCTAATAAACTCTCCGGCAAACCCTTGGTTTCTCTTCCGAACACGAGAAAGTCGCCGGGCTCAAACTTTATTTCGTAATACGCGCGATCGGTTTTCGTGGTCAGAAAGAAGAATCGCCCATCGGGATATTGGTGCTTCAACGCGTCAAAATTCGGCCAGATTCGCAGTTGAACTTCGTTCCAGTAGTCGAGGCCGGCCCGCTTCAGTTGTTTATCATCGATCTTGAAGCCGAGCGGCTCGACCAGATGCAGGGTCGATCCGGTGGCGAGACATAGCCGTCCAATGTTGCCGGTATTCGGCGGTATTTCGGGCTCGACCAGAACGACATTAAACACCTTCGCTTCGCTTCGGTGAGTTGATCGTTAAACAGTTAGATTGTTAAAAGGGCCGGCCAGGGCGCCGGTTAACGATTTAACCTTTTTAACCTTTTTAACGCGGCGGAGCGCAGCGCAGTCGTTAACCCAATTTGCCGGCGACGAATTTTTCCAGTTTAACAATGTCGGCTGCGAATTTTCGGATGCCCTCGGATAGTTTTTCGGTGGCCATCGCGTTCTCATTCAGCAGCAACCGGAATTTCTTCTCGTCCAGTTCCAGGCGCTTGATATCGGTCTGTTTGGCTTTGGCCGGATCGAGTTTCCGCTCCACCGGATCGTAAGAGTCGGACAGCTTATCGAGGAGGTCAGGGCTAATGGTCAACAGATCGCAACCGGCCAGCTCCAGAATCTCTCCGATATTGCGAAAACTGGCGCCCATTACTTCGGTTTTGTGGTCGAACTTCTTATAATAAGTGTAAATCTCCTGGACCGATTGAACGCCAGGATCTTCGGCCCCGACATAATCGCGTTTGTTCGCCGCCTTGTACCAATCGTAAATTCGGCCAACGAAAGGTGAGATCAGTTCAATGCCGGATTCGGCGCATTGCACCGCCTGCGGCAGCGAAAACATCAGAGTGAGATTGCAGTTAATGCCCTCTTTCTCCAACTGCTCTCCGGCTTTAATCCCCTCCCAGGTGGACGCAATTTTAATCAGTATCCGCTCGGCCGGAATTCCCTGCTCCTGGTAAAGTTTGATCAGGTGACGCGCCTTTTCGATTGTGCCTTCGACGTCAAAGGAAAGCCGCGCATCCGTTTCAGTTGATACCCGGCCGGGAACGATCTTGAGAATTTCGCAACCAAATTTGACTAACAAGTGATCGATGATGTCCTCGACCTGCGCCGCCCCGCTCAGACCGGACTTCTTTCGATCGGCCATGACTTCATCAAGCAGATGGAAATACTGTTCCTTTTGGGTGGCCGCATAGATGAGGCTCGGATTGGTGGTCGCGTCGCGGGGTTTGAACTCTTTGATGGATTCGAAGTCGCCGGTATCGGCAACGACGGTGGTAAACTTTCTTAATTGCTCGAGCTGGCTGAGTTTGGTGCCAGACGACGTTTCGGGCGCGGTGACGGTGCTCATAATAGTAACGATTCCTCCTGCTAACGCTATCCAAAGCGTAGGGCTGGGTCGAAGAACTCACAACCTCAAAAAGCGTCGCCCCAATCGCCGGAAGGCAACGCAACGACAGAGCTGCGTAAGCGGGCCGGCAGACAGAATCGACTCGGCCCGGCGGGAATGCGGTTACGCATTAATGAGGGACAGTGATCGCATCGATCTGTTGCAGTTCCTCCGGAGAGAATTGCAACTTTTCCAGGGCGCGGACGTTTTCGGCGATCTGATCCATGCTGGAGGCGCCGATCAGCACGGTGGTGATTTCGGGACGGCGCAGAATCCAGGCGATAGCCATTTGGGGTAAGGTTTGACCGCGGTTTTTCGCAATCTCGACCAACTTTCGAACTGCCTCGCGCAGGAGCGGGGTGATTTTCTCCCGCTGTTCCTGGTTCCAGATTTTTGCCGCTCGCGAACCTTCGGGAAATCCCTCCAGGTATTTTTCGCTTAACAATCCCTGGGCTAACGGCGAAAACGCAACGACTCCAGTGCGAGCATGTGAAACCGATGGCAACAGATCGGTCTCGACCCGCCGGTTCAACAAACTGTAACTGGATTGTTCTACCAGGATTGGCGCGAGATTGTGGTGTCTCGTTAGTCCAACGGCTTCCTCGAGTTGTTTCCCGGAATAATTGCTGAGTCCCGCATACAACGCTTTGCCGCTCCGGACAATCTGATCGAGCGCGCCTAACGTCTCCTCCAGCGGCGTCTCCGGGTCGTGACGGTGGGAATAAAAAATATCAACGTAATCCAGCCCCAGTCGCCGCAATGATTGGTCCAGACTTGCCATCAGATATTTTCGTGACGATCCCTGGCCGTAGGGACCGGGCCACATATAAAAGCCGGCTTTGGTGGAAATGATCAATTCGTCCCGCGGCATGTCGGCCACAATACGCCCAACCACCGTTTCGGCCTGACCGGGCGGCTGGCCGTAATTGTTAGCCAGATCGAAATGGTTGATGCCGAGATTGAACGCACCGAACAGGCATTGGCGTGCTATCTCCGGTCCGCGATAGCCGCCGAACGTCTCCCATGCCCCAAGGGCAATGGCCGGAAGTTTCAAGCCCCAGGAGCCGCACCGGCGATAGGGCATCCGCGCATAACGGTCGGCTTCCGCGGCGAACGGCGTTTCCGCGCGATCGCGCTGAATCGGCCTGATGCCGGGCGGAACGCGTTTCGTTATCTCGGGCACGAATCAGCCGAAACCACCGGGCGTTCCGCAGTGGAACGGCGCGAACCCAGCGCGTGACGCACGAAGTTATTGCCTAACTCCCACATCGGCCCTGGAAATTTTCTGCATTCGGTGAGGACGTCATCGAGCGCGTTCACGAACTTGTCGACCTCCTGCTCGGTGATAATCAATGGCGGCAGAATGCGCATCACATCCATCGCATGCCCGGCCACCTGGGTAAGGATGCGATGTTTACTGAGCATCTGGCTAACGATCATTTGGGCGAACAACACCTTGTCGATCTTGTGCAGGAACTTCCACGCCATTCGCAGCTTGAACTCTTCGGGCTCATGAAACTCGATGCCGATCATCAGGCCTTTCCCCCGAACTTCTTTCAGGAACGAATGCTTGGCGCGCAACCCATCGACCTTTTCCATCAACAAGGCGCCCATCCGGGCGGCATTGGCGACCAGATTTTCGGAATCGATTACTTCCAACGCGGCCAGACCGCAGGCCATCGCCAGGTTGTTGCGTCCGAAAGTCGTGGAATGCACCACACAACGGTCCATCCGGCTAAATGTCTTTTGGTAAATGTCCCGACGGGTGATGACCGCGGCGCAGGGCACAAATCCGCCACTCAACGTTTTTGCGATGGTGATGATGTCTGGTTCCAGATTCCAATGCTCAAACCCGAACATCTTTCCGGTCCGCCCTAATCCGGTTTGAATTTCATCGGAAATAAATAGCGTCCCGTGACGCCGGCAAAGCTCCTGCGCCCTAACGAAAAATTCGGTTCGCGGTGATCGACAGCCCTTGCCTTGCACGGTTTCAACCACAAACGCGGCCACATCGCGCCTGGCCAGTTCCCGTTCCAGCGCGGCCACATCATCGAGCGGAATGCGCGCTTCGAAACCATCCATTAATGGACCAAATCCTTCGGTGAAACTTTCGCAGCCCATTAAGGACAACGATCCGAGACTCAAACCGTGAAACGCGCTCTCGAGGGAAACCACTCGCTTACGACGGGTCGCAGCGCGGGCGAACTTGATCGCGCCTTCCATGGCTTCGGTGCCGGAATTACAGAAAAATACCGAATCGAGATGCGGCGGGGTGCGCTTGACGATCGCTTCGGCTAACAAGCCGCTCAGCAGCGAACAATCCATCTGGACCATGTTAGGCAAATCGAGGTCCAGAATGTCGCGGATAGCCTGTTTGATTACCGGATGATTGCGGCCAATGTTGAAGACGCTGTAACCGCTCAGGAAATCCAGGTATTCCTGATTATCCATGTCGTAGAGGTAAGCGCCCTGGGCCCGGGCATAGACCTTGTCGAAACCGATCACTCGCTGGGCCGCTACCAGCGTGCGATTCACGTGTTTTTCGTGAAGCTGATAGTTTTCGCCCAGACGCGCTGCGACGATTTCCTTCAGATCAAAAGACATAGGCCAATGCTCCTTGATTTCAGCCCGGAACGCAAACGGGCGTTGGCGACCGAATAACCCAAAGTTTTGACTCCAAACTGACGTGTCCGCCAGCGCCTTACGCGAAAGAACAAACTCACAGCTGTGCAGCGACTCGGCGTTTGCGCTGATCCTGCTGAAACGGTTCGATGTTTGCCTGCTTTGCAGGTGCGCGGAAGAACCAATCGTCAAAAAAAAGGCCGCAGGATTCACACGGAACCCTGCGGCCTCAAACCAATCGGTTTCGGTCACGCCGCTCCAATGGCGCGCGACCGTCTTAATTAATCGTCGTGATCGTGATCATCATCATCAAGGACCACGCGCTCCACGACCCTCTTTTCAGTCGGTCCGGTGTAATAAACACGAACCTTCTGACCAGTGCGGATCGGTGCGGTCACGACCTTGCCCGTTCCATCGACGACTCGCGCGGTGGTACCGAGCGCGAAGCTCACCGGACCCTCCGGCCCGCGCACGACAATGGTCTTACCGGGTTCGTAAGTGGTCACGGTTCCCGCCGAATACGTAGTCGACGTGGAAGTGGTGGCAACAGGCGCCGTTGTGGTGGTCGTCTGTTCCGTTGTGGTTGTGCTTGTCTGCGCGAACGCCACGGGCGCGATCAATGCGCAAGCCAATGTAATCATTTTGGTTTTCATATGGTTTTCCTCCTCTGTGTTTTTCCGCCCGCCCCCCAGGGCATGCGGTCAGACAACTCATTATAAAAGCGAGTTATCTGTCCTTACTTAGACTTGCGCGAGCGACGCTGTATTCGATCTGATTTGCGACGTTTCGATTCATCGCAAACTTTTGACAGCACAGGGCTTACGTCGATAAATACTCGCGTAAGTCGACAGAGAATCGCCACATCGGCTCCGCGATCGGCCAAATGCGTCCCCGCCGATTCGGCCTGCCGGCGTTGCCCCTAAACCTTAGCCTTCGAGCGTGACCTTCGTAGCCGTGCGCGTGTCTTCGTTGCCCTGATATTGCACTTTCACCCGCGCGCCGGGTCGAATCTGATTTTGCCTAACTTTCTTCCCCCGTTTGTTGACGTACTGGATCTTTTTTCCGAGGGCAAAATGCATCGGGTTGGCCGCCTGTGTTTTCACGCTGATGGTTTGCGCCGACATGGCCGTCACTAATCCGGTGGCCGTGCCCGGCGCGTCTGTGTTGCTGGGCGGTGGCGTGATTAATGGAACAGGCGATCGGCTGGCCTGCGAAAAGCCAACCAGAGGAATGAAAGCCACCAGAGCGAGTGCCAAGAGCGTCTGTTTCATCTGGCCGATATTATCGCTCTTTCGGGGCTTCGGGACAAGCGTAATGACACGCCAGGCAGAACGCGAATTGAGCACGGGCACACATACGCTAAGGTGCAGCAGCAATGGTCAAAACCGCCGCTGACCCCGCCGTTACTCCCGAAATTGTAGCCCAGCATGGCCTGACCCCGGAGGAGTTCGAACGCATCAAACAGATCCTCGGCCGAGACCCGAATTTCACCGAACTGGGAATCTTCTCGGTGATGTGGAGTGAGCATTGTTCCTACAAAAATTCGCGCCGGGAACTGCGCAAACTGCCAACGACCGGCCCGAATATTCTGGTCAAAGCCGGCGAAGAAAATGCCGGCGTCGTCGATATTGGCGATGGTTGGGCGATCGCGTTCAAAATCGAAAGTCATAATCATCCGAGCGCGATTGAACCGTTCCAGGGAGCTGCTACCGGAGTCGGCGGCATTATTCGCGACATCTTTACCATGGGCGCGCGACCCGAATTTCTTCTGAATTCATTGCGGTTCGGACCGATCACGGACAATTTCAAATCTCAAATTTCAAATTTGAGATTGGCGGCGAACCGCCGCCTATTCACCGGCGTGGTTAGCGGGATCGCGCATTACGGCAATTGCATCGGAGTCCCGACCATCGGCGGTGAAATTTATTTCG
>DATFCK010000146.1:0-5028 GCA_035253185.1 Chthoniobacterales bacterium
GTTCCGCGTGCTGGCGAACTTATTTTAAGTTCGCGAACTTTTGTCCGGCGTAAGAGCCTCTGATGGCGCTGGCTCCGGCAAGTGAGCTCTACTTTGACGGGTTAATGTCGCTCTGGAGAATATGGACGTAATACAAACTCATGGCTTGCCGAATCGAAGCTCGCGCGACCAACGTTGTAAACTCAAAAGACGTCCGTCTACGCCAAGGCTACGACGCGACCCGCCGTCGTTGGACTATGGCGCGGCAAGCAGTCTACGCTCACCTCTACGACGCAAACCCATGGCTTGCCGAGTCGAAGCTCGCGCGACCAACGTTATAAACTCAAAAGACGTCCGTCTACGCCAAGGCTACGACGCGACAGTCTACGCTCACCTCTACGACGCGAGCGTAGACTGGAGGCAAGGGGATTATCCAGCGCTTGCGCGCTGGCTCTGGCAAAATGAGCTTCGCTTTGAACCCTTGCGCGTAACGCGCCCCACCAGTCGAACCGTGGTTCTCATCTCCCGAGTGTCGACATCTGTTTCCGCTGTTTCAGCGTGTCGGGTTTTCAGGGTTTCAGCTTTTTCTTTGGAGGCAAGGGGATTATCCAGCGCTCCGCGCTGGCTCTGGCAAATGAGCTTCGCTTGGAACCCTCACGCGTAACGCGCCCCCACCAGTCGAACCGTGGTTCTCATCTCCAGAGTGTCGACATCTGTTTCCGTTGTTTCAGCGTGTCAGGTTTTCAGCGTTTCAGCTTTTTCTTTGGAGGCAAGGGGATTCGAACCCCTGACTTCCAGCTTGCAAAGCTGGCGCTCTACCAACTGAGCTATGCCCCCGCTTCGCGGAATGCGAATTTCGAATGTAGAAACTCGAAACCCCATGGAAGGTAGAGAGGATGAGGGAGATTGCAATGTTGTCTCCCGAGGGTTTCAAGGTTGTGCCCGAGTCATGGACTTAAAACTAAAGCGTGGACCGCCTTGGAGAGCCATTACGGAAACGCTCGCTAACCGAGTAGTCTTTCCCTATCAACTTTCCTATGGACCCGCGCATCTTGCTGCTTAGCACGTCCAAGGTATTCGGCGGCGAATACATGGATTTCGTCCAGGACGAACTGCGTGATTTTTTCGGGCGCATAAACCGGGTCTTGTTTGTGCCTTTTGCGCTGTTTGATCACAACGCCTACGCCGGTCGAGTCCGGAAAGTCTTTCGCCAGATTGGGTATGAACTCGATTCCTTGCATCAGGCTAACGATATGCCGGCTGCCATTCGAAATACGGAGGCGATCTTTATAGGAGGCGGTAACACCTTTCGTCTGCTCAAAGCGCTCTACGATCATGATTTGATCGGCTGGATTCAGGAACGGGTCCACGCCGGCACGGCCTATCTCGGGTCCAGCGCCGGATCTAACGTGGCGGGTCCCACCATCAAAACGACTAACGACATGCCGATTGTGCAACCGCCCTCCTTCGATGCGCTGAACCTGGTTCCTTTTCAAATCAACCCGCATTATTTGGATCCCGATCCGAATTCAAGGCATATGGGTGAAACCCGGGAGGAGCGGATTTTGCAATTCCTGGAGGAGAACGCCACCCCGGTTGTGGCGCTCCGCGAAGGTGCCTGGCTGCGAATCGAGAACGCTTTATGCGAATTGAAAGGGACAAACGGAGCGCGCCTGTTCCGCAAAAAGATGCCGCCGATCGAATTGGAGAACGGCTCGATCGACCGATTCCTTCCACCCGTCGAAACTGGAACCGCGCCAAGCTAAAAGCGGAAGTTCACCGCGAATTCACACGAATAGAAGGGGTAGATTCGCCTAACGGCTAGTCATCGTAGCAGCCGAGGCCGCGACAGGCTTCAATATTCACACGATGAGCCGGTTGACCCAGCTTTTATCCGAAGCGAAGGCTTGTCTTTGTTTATCTCCGATGAAGAAGCAATTCGCGTGTATTCGCGGTGAGCTCAATTTCGGGCAGAGCAAGAGGAACGTTGGTGGAACAATTCTATCAGTCGCCCGCGATAAACACGGTCATCATCCATTTGCCTTCCTTCTTTGCGAAACCTGCCCGGTAATCAATCGGGCTGCGTACCATCGCCGCCGGGACAAAGCCTTCGCGGCCGTCCGATAATCCCACCTTTATCCACTGCGGTTTTCCGGTTGTTGCTGCATCGTTGAATTCCGAGTAGTTAGTCCTGACGATCTCATAACTCAATGTCGCAAGAACTGGCGCCGAGGATTTCGGTTTTTGTCGGACTTTGACCTCCTTGGCAATAATGACCGAGTAATCAAAGCCGTCGTAATTCTCGGGAAACCGGCTGAACACATATGGCGCCCAAAACTCTCCCTGTTTGGCATCAAAGGTAACGCCTAACCGCAACGCTTCACCGAGCTCGTTCCAGATCGGACTCTTGCGCTCAGTCGGCTTCCACATCTCCTTGAATCGGGAAATTCCGGCGTCGCCGCCGAACGAAAGCTCGATCTTCGGATCAACAATGGAAATCAAGAACCCGTGATCCTTTCGCTCGATCGCGCTCAACAACTTCGCATAAAACTTTCGAAACTCGGGATCACGTGAGCTGTCATCCACCGGCCGCAGCCGATAAGGCGGAAACGGCTTTGAAATTTCAGTGTCCGCGCCGTCGCTGATTGGGCACAGGAGGCTGACCAGCGCCAGGCCGACCGCGACAGGGGAGACGAGCCTCATATGAAGACGATACGAATCCACGAGCCCGATTCTTTCAGATCTGTTGGTAGACTGGAATGACCGAATTCGGTGCATCAGCGGGTCCATCGGGCGATGTTTGTGACAGCCACGGGCATGAATGCAATTTGGCGCTCGGCGTTTTTTTCGACTATACGGCATCTCCCTGGAACTGAGCCCAAGTCTCTCAGTTGCCTCTGTTATCTCCTGTGAGAATGTTTTCCATGCAAACTCCCGTCACCGATTACAAAAAGACTAACGGCCTGGTCTATTTCGCGCGGATGCTCGACAAAATCCGCCTGAAGGCCGCCGGCAAATTGCCGGATGGATATTTCACCGGTCTGGAGCCGGACGACACCGTGTTTGATGCCCGCTGCGTCCGGTTTCTTAAGGTCGATTACGATGAATTAAAGAAACGAACGCTTGAAGGCGGCACCGATGAAGAAATCCTGGAATGGTGCTTCCAGACCAGCGGGAAACGGCCTAACGAAGAAGAGATCGAAATCTGGAACGCATTTCTATTGAAGCGAGGCTGGCGCGATGCCGGCAGCGAAGAATTGGCCGAGACCAAAAAGCAAGCCGGGTTCGGCGACCGGGATGATATTCAGACGTTTGTCGATTATCACGACGCCGATGAAGGGCGGACGCCGGGCGGGCCGCATACGCGCCAATAGCCGGAGAATTCTCGTTGATCGCCTGCGCCGCCCGAGCTCACGGAGACGGGGAGTTTATCGAATCAAATTTAACGAACCCGCCGGAGCGACTGAAAACGCAAATGACGAGGGCAGGAGCGAGTGAACGTCAGGCGGCGATCTGCGAAAAAAGCAAAAAGCGTTCAGTGGGCAAGAACCAATTCGGTTGAATTGGTTTGTTCGCCTATGCGGATTGACGCCTCCGTCCCGCAGCCGCAGGACGGCAGACTCTAAAACTTCAAACCGTTAGGTGATTCAGCGGATCCGCCTGAATCCGAACAGACCCATTAGGCCTATCGACAGCAAACCGAGTGCGGCGCCGCCTTCCGGGACCGCTGCCACGGGGGTGTCATAATAAATGCGCCCGGCAAATGAAATAAATGCGTCGTAATTGGCCTCGGAATCGAAAGGCCCGAAAGCATCCTTGTACCCGTTAGCAAGAGTTGGGCTGGTGTTGCTGCTTGGGTGAACGGTATAGTTGAGATTGCCGTCGTTCACGTTTTGGCCCTTGTCGCTATCATACCACTGGAATCCACCTTCGCTCGCCACCAGGAAGCCAATCGTTTGGCCCGGGTTGATCATGAACGGCGTCGTCAAGGTAAGGTGATTGATGTCATCAGGCGCGTTCGGACCGGTAAAGCTCTGGAGAAGCATCCAACCAGCAGAATTGGTCTGAAAGCCTTCGTAAGTGCCGAGGCGGTAGTAGATGGAAAATGAATAATCCTCTTCTCCTTCAGTAGTGTTGGAGAACACATCAAACGCGGTGATGTTTACCTTGTTAATCGCCATGAGGTCGAAAAACGAACCGGAGTTATCGAAATGTGTTCCATCGTTAGGGTCGAAATCTCCGGGCATTCCGTCCGGGTCATAACTTTCAATGACACCGGCGGAAAGCGATGAAACCGCGACCAGCGCAGCCATTATTCCTGCCATCGACCAACGTGCTAAATTCAGGTTAGTAAGATGCATGGGACCGGTTTAGCTGAGCTGGGTCTAGCTCGTCAAGTTTTAATAATAGTTATTCCCTGCCACAATTTCCGATACTCGCTAAATACCGTAAATAGACAAAATATGGTGGTCTAACCGGTCTCCGTTTCCCGGCCGTAAGCTCCGTGTTTAAGGGTGTTTTTACCTAATCGGGTCGGTCGTCCGCTACCGGCGGAAGACGTATCTGCATCCCGGCGTATCACCGAGCGGTTAGGGATGGGGGTAGCGGCGATTGACCTCAATCGCCATGGCAATAGCACGAAAAGTCTTAACCGAATCTGGCCAAGGCAGCAAAAGGTTTGGGAGGTGCGAACAATGACAGGCTAAGCCGACTTCCTTAGGCGCATTACTGCATCCTCACGCCCTTATCCGTATTCGAATTCCCCGAGCGAACAAGAATCAGATGGAATACGACAAGATCCGGTCATAGACCGTTGGTTAGCTTTGCGATCTTTTATTGAAAATTCTTAGGCCCACTGCCAGCGCCGCCGCGGTAATGGCAAACCCGCCTAACCACAAAAAGGCTGTAACATGCGTTCCAGTCTGCTTCTTCAAATAACCGATCAACACCGGGCCAAGGAATCCTCCGATGTTGGCGATGCTAACCACCATTGCGGTTCCGGCGGCCGCTGCGCGACCGGCCAGAAATCGACTTGGTATCGACCAAAAC
>DATFCK010000147.1:0-7800 GCA_035253185.1 Chthoniobacterales bacterium
GCTGCATAACGAGTTGAAATTCGGCGATGGTTGGTTGCTGCAGGGCAAAGCATGGTACACCCACCAGGATATCGATCAGCGAACGGCCGCGAATCTCAATCCGATAACCGGCGCATTGCCGGCCAGCACAACATTTGGCTACGAAGAATTCAACAATGGGGGGGCAGATCTTAGACTTCGAAAAGACTACGGCGAGGGAACGGCATTTCGCGGCAGCGTTCTCACCTTTGGCGGAACGGTTTACCATGGCGACGCGCCTTTCCAGCGCTACAGCCTAACCGCGGCTAACGCGGGGCCTGGTTTTCTGTTTGCGCCGCGCGGAACCAGGGAAGTGAATCCCTCGACCGGCCTGCCGACGCTCGATCAGGATCGCACTTCCGATTATCAAGCGTTCTTCATCGAAGACCTGGTGCGGATCGGGAAATTCCATCTGGTCGCTTCGTTTCGACTCGATCACGAGAGCGTGGAGGTAGATTCGGCCGCGGCGCCGTTTGGTCCGGGTAGTATAGACGCCGATCATTGGGTCCCGCTATGGGGAATCGGGTTCGGCAACGACTTTGGTGATCGAAACGAAACCTATTTCAGCGCCAGCTCGGGATGGCGGCCTACTCGATACTTCGATATAGCTGGGACGACACGGACGATCCTTCCGGGCGAGGCAATACCTGATCCGTTCGATTCGCTCGATTTCGAACTGGGCGTGCATGGCACTCCATTCAAAGGTTTTTGGTACGACGTCGGCCTGTTCTGGATGGAATTCGATAATCGCACGGAAACGCAGAACATCACCAACACCGAGTTCATCATTTCAAACTCCGGGTCGTCACGTCATCGCGGCTTCGAAGGCGAACTTTCGTATGACTTTCTGGCCAGATTTCAACATCCGGCGATCGCCCCTTCGGAACCGGACCGCGGAAAGAATGTGGTCGATGCAAAAGATAAAACGGTGGTGCCCGGCACGACGGCTACGGACTTTCATCCGTGGCGACTGATTGCGTTCAGCAACGTTCAGTTTCTGGACGCGCAATTCACCGAAAGTGAAACCCTGTTGCCGGACATGAGTCGCACGTTAGTCGGTAACGAACCGGCATTCGCGCCATCGGTCCTGTGGAAAGGCGGCCTGTCGGTTCAAAAAGAAGGTTGTTTCAATATCACCCTGAGCGCGGTTTATGTTTCAGAACAGTTTTGGGCTGACAACAATCAACCGTCGACAAGTCCAACCGGAGAAATCCTCGTCCCCGCCGAGATTCCCTCCTACAAAGTACTCAATTTGTCGGGCGAATGGTATATCACGAAAAATGTGAGGCTGTTTGCCGGAATTTCGAATTTGGCCGACGAAAAATATTACTCGCGGGTGTTCTTTAACGGTACTATTGAACCGGCGCCGGGTCGTTCGGGCTACGCAGGGCTATCGGTCCAGTTCTGATGCCCGCGCGAATTGTGGTTGGTTGCGGCGATTGACCTCAATCGCCATGGCCATTCGCGTGAATGGCCGCTACCTCCCCAGCCCTTTTCCTCAAGCCAGGTGAGAGAAGCGCACCCGAGAATTAGGGTCGCGTAATGTTCCAACATTCGGTATCAACCAAAGACTTCTATGAACTGGGACATGCTAGCGGCAATCGGACAATTGGCCGCGGCCATTGTCGGCATTCCGTCGTTGATCTATCTTGCAATCCAGATTCGCGAACAAACCAAGGACAGAAAACATTCGGCCGTCCATGCCCTAACTGTGCAATGGGGCGACCTCACGAAATCGCTGCACGACAACCCGGACTTCGGCGCGATATTTCTTCGCGGCGTGCAGTCGTTCAACGATCTGGATGCGTTATCAAAGCTCCGGTTCAGCGCATTCTTCAATCGGTTGATCAAGAATTTTGAGGGGATGTATTTCTCCCATTGCGACGGAGTGCTCACCGCTGCGCTGTGGGGCGAAATCGAGCGTACGATGAGTGATTTCATCGCATATCCGGGAGTTCAACAATGGTGGAAGACGAGGAAACACTGGCATACGCCCGAGTTTAACCGGGTCATTGATGAGATTATCGCGCGGGGCGACGCGCCCATTGCCTATTCAACTTACGGCATCCCCGCAACCGCGGCTGCATCGGAACCATCACCAACTTAAGGCCCGACTTGTTATCGGAACTCGCCACCAACCACGCTGAGGGAATCCGGCGGTGGACAACCGCCGCTCCTTGAACCTGAGCCTGGTCAACGGCGGGCGGCCGATGCATTACATGCAACCGGTCGATTCGTACGACCGGCAACAAAGGTTGTTCATAATGAGAAATCATCGAGCATGCATTCATCATTACAATCCCATCGACGTGACAATCGAAACGAGACTTTGTGCGCATGATCACCTCGGGGCTGCTAACTTTCCTTAGCGTCACAAAATTGCGGCCATGAACACGCGCCGGCGAAGTAAACGACACCGGGTGCCAGATGCGATCTTCGAGCTGCGCGATCAATACGTAGCGGTCGCGGGCCCGCCGGTCTCGGTTACGGTGGAACGAGATCATGATTCTCGAAAGAACGATCACGTCTGGATCACGATCGAAGCGGGAAAGTTTGGCCGAATGCAGATTGCGCTTAGCACCATGTCGCGCCAATCGCGCGCCGCCGGGTTCGATCCGCGAATGCGGGTAGGCATTCAAACCGGCAGCTGGGATGAACTCCCTGCGCCCGGAATTCGTCGGACGGACGGTCTCGATTATCGGACGATCGAAGCGATAACTCCGATCCCTTTTCACGTGTTTGAACGCGAGCCGCTGGAGGAACTGCTCACCGAAAAGTCGCGTCGAGCGACTTTTGTGGAAGCATGGGGCGAATTCTACGTGCGAGCGCACATCGGTATTCATCAAGTGCATAGCCGCCGGGCCAGCTTTGCGGTGACCCGCGATCTGATCGGACAGGATGGTGCGGTCCGGTTCTATTTCCGCGAGCCTAACAAGACCGAAATGCTGCTGTTCAAGTTCGCCGGCCAACCCTGACACCATTGCCAAAGTTTAAGTCGTCAGCGATTGGCTCTCCCGGTTATCACCCGGTATTTCGGCACACTCTCAGACCGGCAGCCAGCCGACAGCGGGAATCTCCTCTAACGCGGAAACGGGGGGGGCGAGTGGCACTGATTCCGCTTGATTCGAGTCTATCCTGGCCGACGGTTTGCGGTAACAGACCCGAATGAAACAAACGGTTAGACGAAAAACAGAGCATTATTTCAGGTCGAATCGGTCGACCCGCGTTTTGCTGGCGTTATGCGCGCTGGCGGTTGGAACTGCTCCCTTTTCCGGTACCGCCTGTGGTATCACCAACCAGGCGATCCAATCGTGCGAATGTTGCCAGGCGGGATCATGCTGCGTGGATGGGTCCAAGACGGATCCGGTATCCACCCAGCCGCTTACCCCCAACACTTCCGGCGGCAAAATCACGCTCAATGTTGCGCCGGTTGCGGCAATGTTCACGGTTTACCCGGCTTTCTCACCTGCGATTTTCTCCGGTTCGCGCGTCTCGTTAGGCCATTTCGCCCCGGACCGCGCGTTTCTCTGCACCTTTCTGATCTGACCTAACGGCCTTCCGGCCGGAGGTGTGCCCTGATATCGGCGCGTTGCGCCGGCCGAACAACGGGTGGCTGTCATGCTGCAGCCGCGGCGAACGCCTATCAGAATCCGTCAGTTATTTATCAATTTTTGGAAAACAAGAATGAAACATAGCCTGTTGTCCCTGGCTTGCTGGGTCTTGCTCAGCGCCCAAGCCTTCGCCCAGGTCGCCATTACTTCACGCCGGGCCGAACCGGGCTTTACCCTGGAGGAAGCGGTGCGGCGCTCGCTGCGATTTAATCCCGAGATCGCAAAGCTCGATCGTGATCTGGCGGACAAGCTCGGTCGCGCGATCGAGACCGGCGTAAAACTCAATCCCAGTTTCAAGTTCACCGCTGGCCGCATCGAGGAAGGCGACCGCGAAGGCAGCGCGTTCGAGTTTGAGATTGAACAACCGGTCCGGCCGTCTGATTTCGGTCTTCGCAAAACCTATGCATCGGCGTTACGGGTCACGGCCGACGTGCAGCAGCAGGCGGAGATCCTCCGGTTGCTCAATGGCACGGCGATGACTTTTTATCGGGCCTGGTCATTGCAGGAGCGGGCGAGCCTGCTGGATTCGGCGCGCGGCCAGGCCGGCGACGCGCTGGCCATGATTCAGCAACAGCTGGAAGCGGGACAAAGCAATATTTCACAGCGGAACATCTTCGAAGCGGAAGCAGCGCGTTTTTCCGCGGAGTTGCTGGCGGTGCGTGGTGAAAGCGCCGGTGCCATGGCAGAACTCGAGCGCGCCACCGGCACGCGCCTAACCGGGATAGCTTTGGTTAGGCCGACATTTCCGGCGGTGCCAGGCACCGGCGCGCTGACCGCGTTTGCCGAAAATAGGGCAGGCATCCGGCGGATCGCCCTGGCCCAACGTAACGCGGCCGCACGAGGCCTGGCCGTAGCCGAAGCCGATGCGGTATTTCCCGAATTCGGCCCCGGGATTCTCGCCAGTCGCAGCAATCACAATGACGAAACCGGCGTGGCGTTTACTCTCATCGGCCGAATTCCGCTCTGGGATCGGAACCAGGGTGAGATTGTCCGCGCGCGCGGTGCGCTCGACGCCGCGGAGCGCGAGTTGCAGTCGTTCGATCGCGTCAGTCTTGAACGCTCAATCAGCCTGCGTCGTCAGCAATTGTTGAATCTCCAGGCGCGGGCCAGCGCGTATCGCGACCAAGTCATCCCGGCCTACCGCGCGGCCTACGATTCGACTCTGGAACAATTCCGTGCCGGTCAGGCCAGCACGCTGTTGTTATTCGAAGTGCAACGCAGCCTGGTGGATGCGCAGGAAAAATCATTCGAGTACGCGGTGGAAGCGCTGTCTGCCCGCACTCAGCTCGAGCAGCTCATCGGTGGACGCCTGGAGGAAGTATCGAAATGAACGCGAGAAATGTCATGGTATGTGGTTTAATCAGCCTAACGGTTAGCGTTGGCTCAGCGCATGAAGGTCATGATCACGGACCGGCTATCGGTGAACAAGTCGCCAGCGGTCCAGTCACTCTGAGCGACGAAGCGATCAAGAATCTCGAAATTCGGACCGTCGAGGCGAAGATTGTTCCGTTACAGCGGTCGCTGACGATGATCGGCCGGATCCAGGGTTTGCCCGAGCGTCAGGCCAAAATTGCGCCGCGGGCGGAAGGTCGCGTCGCCGAGATCCTGGTGAAGCTGGGCGATCGGGTTACTGCGGGCCAGCCGGTGTTGCAATTCGATCCTCTGACGGTGGGTAATCCGCCGGTGGTGCTGCGGTCACCCATTGATGGGTTCGTAATTCGCCAGGACGCAAATATCGGCCAGGCACTTTCGCCGGCGACCGTGCCTATCGAAGTGGCGGATTATTCGCAGGTGTTGGCGCGCGGAACAACGTTTGAAACGCCTGACCTGGCGCTGATTAAGCCGGGGCAGGAGGCGCGAGTGCGCCTGGCCGTATTCGGCGACCACATTTTCGAAGGCAAGGTGCAACGTCTCGATGTTGGTCTGGAATCGGAGAGCCGCACCTTCGAGGTTTACGTGCTGCTCGAAAATCCCGAGTTGCAGCTTCGGCCTAACATGCAAGCGACGTTGTCCATCGCGCTGGGCGAGGCCACCGAGGCTTTGGCGGTGCCGCAACGCGCGGTGCTGGGCGATCTGGGCAACCTTTTCGTGTTCGTGCGCGATGGAAATACCTTTGAGCGCCGGAATGTGATCGTCGGGACCAAGTCCGACGATCAGGTTGAGATCGTGGAAGGCGTGCTGCCGGGCGAGCAGGTGGTGACGCAGGGCAATTATCAACTGCAATTTGCAACCGGCGACACGAAAAACATTGCGGCGGCGGCGGATGAGCATGGTCCCGCCGGACACAGCCATGAACAAGGTGAAATCGTTCCGCACAAGCATGCCCCGCCCTGGTTATGGGCAATCGGCGGATTCGTCATCGGAGGACTGTTGTTTGGTTTGCTGCTGCGCCGGAACCCGCCGGGGACCGAACTCACTTGAGTTCAGAAAGCTCCATGTTCGACGCCTAACGATATGTTCGACTGGATCATCCGCTTCTCGCTCCGGAACCGGCTGTTCGTAGTTGCCTCCGCCGCGCTGCTGGCGGCTTACGGCGGTTACGTCCTGGCGCGTTTGCCGGTGGATGTCTTTCCGGACCTGAACCGGCCTACCATCACCGTCTTTACCGAAGCCGGTGGCCTGGCCCCGGAAGAGGTCGAATCGTTAGTCAGCTTTCCGATTGAGAGCGCGATGAACGGCGCGGCCGGAGTTGAGCGTGTTCGGTCGGTTTCATCCATTGGGTTGAGCATCGTCTTCGTTGAGTTCGGGTTCGATCAGGACATTTACATCGCGCGGCAGATCGTTACTGAACGATTGCAGCAGATCGCCTCATCGTTACCGCCGGACATCAAACCGATATTGGCGCCGGTAAGCTCGCTCATGGGGGAAATCATGCTCATCGGCGTAACCAGTACCAATCCGGCAGTCACGCCGATGGACCTGCGTGCTATTGCCGACTGGGATATTCGCCAGCGACTTCTGTCCATTTCCGGAATCTCGCAAATCACCGTAATCGGTGGGGAACGGAAGCAATACCAGGTTTTGGTCGATCCATTTAAGCTGCGGAACTTCGACATTTCATTGCACGACGTGGAGGAGGCGGCGTCTAACGCCAACGTAAATTCCACCGGGGGTTTTCTGGTGCGCACCTACACCGAAGGCCTCATCCGTAATCTTGCCCGGATCAATAACCTGGAGGATCTGAAAGCGTCGGTTATCCCGACCAAAACCAAAGGCGACGTGGCGTTGACGTTAGGGCAGGTAGCGGACGTACGACTCGGCGGGCCACTGGCCAAGCGCGGCGACGCCGGTGTAAATGGCCAGCCGGCCGTTATTCTTTCGGTCCAAAAACAACCTGGAGCTGATACGACTGAACTCACTCGACAGCTCGAGAACGAATTACAAAAGATCCAGAGCGGATTGCCTGAAGGAGTGACGATTCACAGCGGCATCTTCCGGCAAAGCACATTCATCGAAAACGCGATCGGCAATGTGGAGGCGGCGCTGCGTGACGGCGCCATTCTCGTTGTCATCGTGCTTTTTCTTTTCCTGCTGAATTTTCGGACCACTTTTATCACCCTAACCGCCATCCCCTTGTCGCTGCTCGTTACCGCGCTGGTGTTTCGCTATTTCGGCGTTTCCATCAACACCATGACACTGGGTGGTTTTGCGGTGGCAATTGGTGAGCTGGTCGATGACGCCATCGTTGATGTGGAAAACGTTTTTCGCCGGTTGCGCGAGAACCGGCAATTGCCTAATCCGCGCCCCGCACTCGAGGTCATCTACCGCGCTTCGGTTGAGGTCCGAAACTCGATCGTCTTCGCCACCATTATCGTGGTGCTGGTGTTTGTGCCGCTTTTCGCGTTAGGCGGAATTGAGGGCCGGATCTTCGCTCCGCTCGGGATTGCCTATATCACCAGTATCATCGCTTCGCTCATTGTCTCCCTCACCGTCACGCCGGCACTCGCCTCTTATCTGCTTCCAAAGATGAAACGCATGGCGCACAGCAAAGATTCGTGGCTGGTGCGGCAGATCAAAGCGCTGGAACAGCGCGTGCTCGCCTTCGGATTCGGCCATTCCAACCTGGTGCTGGCCGCGTTTGCGGTCGTGTTTCTGGCCGCGGCCGCCACCGTGCCCTTTTTTGGGCGCGAATTTCTGCCGCCGTTCAACGAAGGCAGCCTAACGATCAATA
>DATFCK010000148.1:0-6510 GCA_035253185.1 Chthoniobacterales bacterium
ATCAACCACCAGATAGAGCAATCCCATCGGTCGATAAATAGTGACCGTAGCAAGGGCATGAAGAAATGGTCCGAGGCCAGCCCAGTGCAGGCCCATCCAGCCCTTCGAATAACTCGAGTGAAAAGCAGAGCCCGGGGCCGAGTAACTCTCGTAGGGAATATAAAAGATGTTTCCGAACGCAGCCGCGTTATAGAGAAGCAGTACCGCACCGCCGACGAACAATCCCGACAAGTAGGCAGCGAGCATGGTGATCTTGTTTCTTGTCGAACCCGTGCTGTGCCAGATCAACCACAAGGCATAGATACTCAGCGCCATGCCTAACAAGGCAGTCGGGTATTCGACCGCTACGCTGCAACCGATGAGCGCGCCGGCACAACCCAGGCTGACCAGTTCTCGCCCGACCGCCGCTGTGGCCCGCCAACGCTGCCTAAACAGCAAATAAAAACCGATGGCCAGCAGTGAGCCGGCTACGGCATGGCTGTAAAACAGCGTCGAAAAAGGAAAAAGGAGCGTACCGATCCATATTGCGACCACTATCCAGATCGAAAAATCACTATTGCCAGTTAGTTGCCGCAACACTCGATAAACCGCCACCGCTGCGAGCGCAGATAACAAGCTGACGGTAAGAACGGTTGTGAGATACGTCAGCAGGTGCCAGTAAATCCATTCCGGCAACCCTACGGATTGAAAAAACTTCAGCACCGGTGACAGGACCGCAAAGGGAAAAGCACCGATAAAGGTCATCCCTGGCGCCTTGTTCGGATAAAGAAGGCCGGTGTCCTTCGGATAACGGATCAAGTCCGGCGAATTGGCGCAATATTTGTCAATCGCGAGCGTATGATCGTGCACCAGGGCGCGAATTTGATCGAACCGAACGGCTTCGTTAGTCCCGGTCGATTGATAAAAATATCCATAGGTGACCCAGAGCAGAAGGAACAACGAAACTTCGATCCGGTATTTCCAAAACCGATCGATCCACGACCGGTTCCGGGCGGGTTTGGGGTTGCTGGCGATCGGAGGGGCACCGTTCATCGTGGCGGCAGATAACTACCGGAAGCCCATTTATTAGCGGAAATGCCACGAGGGAGGAAACGCCAAACCCTCCCGTCAGAAGTCGCCCTACAGCGGCCGTCCGCCCGACTCCCCTCCAGGAGGGGAGGTTTTCCTCCGGCGATGAGCCATTGAAATGGGGCCGTTGGAGCCACCGCGGCATGTGTTCGGTTTCCCACTTGCGCGGCTCGCTGGAACCGCCTAATACCTTTAGCCTCCATGATTCATCACATTGTCCTCTATAAGCTAAAGCCCGAGGTGACTCCGGCGCGCATCGAGGAGATGATGATGAATACCAGGATGCAGCTGCTGAAGATCCCCGAGGTACTCAGCATCAAGTGCGGCAAACGGATCAATCCCGAAATCCCGTGGCCGTTTTTTATCGCTATCGATTTCGAATCGATGGACAAATTCGCCATCTTCCGCGAAGACCCGATTCACGTGAAATTCATGGAAGAAATCATCAAGCCTAACACCGCTGATTCATTGAGTCTGGATTTCGAAATGGACCCGGGGAAGGACGTTAGGTTTTCCTGATTGCGGATTTCGGATTGGGGATTGAATAGCGACCGTGGCGGCAACTTGGACGAGACGAGATACCTCTCCTTGTCGACTGGTGGTCCGTGGCACAGCCGGAGCTATGCGGAACACTTCGTGAACGAACCTCGGCAGTTCGCGATGGCGCATCATTCCCTGAAACCCACGGCGATGATCGTCGCTGCTCACGTCATTAATCCGCAATTGGAAGCTCCACAATGAAAAAGGCCATTCTTCTCGCCGGCGGGGCCGGAACGCGGCTCTATCCGATTACCAAGATCGTCTGCAAACAACTGCTGCCGGTCTATGACAAGCCAATGGTCTGCTACCCGCTGGCGACATTGATGCTCGGAGGCATTCGGGAAATCCTCATAATTTCCACGCCGAAAGACGTGCCGATGCTGAGTGAATTTCTGGGAGACGGCAAGCGCCTGGGTATTCGCCTTGATTACGCAGTTCAACCGAAACCGGAAGGCATCGCGCAGGCGTTTCTGATCGGCGAAAAATTTCTCAGTGGCTCCGGTGCCGCGTTGATCCTGGGTGATAACATTTTCTACGGTAAACTGGATTTTTTCCGGGAAGCGTTAGCGGCCGAACGAGGGGCCCACATTTTCGGCTACCAAGTGCGCGATCCGGAGCGCTATGGCGTGGTTGAATTCGGGCCGGATGGTCGCGCGATAAGTTTGGAAGAGAAGCCCCGCGCACCCAAGAGCCAGTTTGCGGTTCCGGGGCTGTATGTTTACGACGATCGTGTCGTTGAGTTTTGCAAGACGCTCGAACCTTCTGACCGCGGCGAGCTTGAAATTACCGACCTGAACTTGCTGTATCTGAACCGCGGCGAGCTTCATGTGAAACTGTTAAGCCGGGGAATGGCCTGGCTGGATACCGGCACCCAAACCAGTTTACTGGAGGCGGCCAACTACATTGCAACGATCGAGCATCGGCAGGGGCTTAAAGTGGCGTGTTTGGAGGAAGTCGCGTTTCGGATGGGTTTCATTGACCAAGGGCAATTGTCGGGAATGATCGATCAGCTGCCGAAAGGCGAGTATCGCGAATATTTGAGCCGGGTGCGGGAGGAAGGTCCGCTGGTGTAGCGGAAGGCGCCACGCTTCGTAATGGAAAGCGTGGTTTTCATGGCGTTTACATAAACCGGCATATGCCTTGCTCGCTACCCGGGCAGGGGAAATGCGCTGCTCAACTCGCCACTCAATTAAAGGTTCGACCCTGGTCGAGGCGATGATGGCCGCAGGTATCTCGGCGCTCTTTCTTGGTTCGCTCTTCGCCATGAACACCGCCTCCATGAGCACAATCAAAATGGCGCGCGAGGCCGCGGCAGCGAGTCAGGTGTTGCAGCAACGAGTCGAATCGATGCGCATCGCCAACTGGCACCAGATTACCGACGCCGACTGGGTCAAGGCCAACCTCTTAAACGCCGCTGCCCCCGGGGCGGGTGACCTGAAACTGGTTACCGAAACTTTGACTCTTGCTCCCTACGGCAGTGCAAATACCGCCGACACCTTGATCACGCGAACGGGTAACAGCGTCGTGATCAACCGGCGCAACGATAATTTGCTGACTGAAAGCGCCGTCAAAGTGACCTGGACCGTCCGTTACACCGGAGCGCCTAACGATCGAATTACTACTCGCCCAACCGTAGCAATCCTGGCCAAAGGAGGAGTGGCAAAATGAAGCTGCGTTTCCGCTCTACGGCAGCGTTCGGATTGGGAGAAGTGATGTTCTCCACCATTATCTTTGCCGCTATCAGCCTGGGTCTCATCCTTGGTTTCATTTCATTGGAGCGCAATTACGCGGCGACCACCGATTTCGCCACCAATCACGCGGATCAAATGCGCATCTCCGATTACCTGGCGCTCGATTTGCGACGCGCTCTGGCGATACAGGCTGCGCATAACGATACCAGAATCTGGATTCCGCGATTTTACGGAAGTGACGGTCTTCCCCAGACTCCCACCCTGGATGGCAACGGTGCTGTTTATTACGGGGATCCGGGCAGCAGTGTTGAGGTTCATTATTATCTTTCCGGCGGTACAATTTATCGACAGCAGGGCGCCGCTACACCCACCGCGCTAGCGGTCAACGTCCAGGATTTCGTGTTCGACATCACCGATGCCGGAAAAGTGGTATCCACCCGTATCACGTTTAATCCCACTTTCGTTGCCGGGCGCGCTTCAGCCGATGCCACCGCGGCTACGGCATTTTACAACACGACTTTGCTTCGAAACACCCGGACCGACAACGGCATCAGCGTCTACTAAATGCGCTTACCATTCAAAAGCGAAGGTAGCATCCTGGTGTGGACGGTGATGACGATCGCCGTGCTCTCTCTCCTTGCGGCTGAAGTCATTCGGCTGGTTTCGCTCAAATACCAAAGCGCATTGCAAACGGCGACCTGGCAGGAAGCGTTGCTGGCCGCCGAATCGGGGGTGGATCTTGCGATCATCGAGTTAAGAAAATCGTTATATCCCGCCCCGAACCACGCCTGGGAAGGCTGGAACAATGTCCCGGCAAACGGCGTGGTGAGTTACGGCCTAACGACCATTCCAAACGCCGGCCTGGCCGGTACGCCAATGACGATTGAGGTCAACGTGGACGCCCCAGCCTCCTTCGTTGATCCGGTAAACGGCTGGCAATACTATCGGATCCGCACCATTGGTACGATGCCGGTCACCGGTTTAGCGCGGGTGACCGACAACAAGCAGGATAACCGATTGCGTAAGCTCAGCCTGCGTTTCGAGCGGTTCACCAACGGAATTCTAACTGCACACGCGATCACTTCGCCACGGGTTTCCCGCCGAATTGAGGCGGTTGTTCGCCCTGTTTCATCATTTAATCAGGCGATCATGGGCGTTTCGACCGTGGACATGACCAATCAAAACATCGTGGTAGACAGCTACGATTCGAGTGACCCGACCAAATCGACCAACGGGTTGTATGATGTCGCGAAACGGCAGGAAAATGGCGACGTCGCGACTAACGGAGATCTGATCGAAGCCGGCAATGCCCACATCTACGGCGATGTCGCAACCAACTCCGGAACGGTGTCGGGAGCTGCCAATATTACCGGAGTAGAACGAACCGACTTTTACCAGGAACCGATTCCGATCGGAGCGCCAACCTGGGCATCGTACAATTCCACCGTTACCAACGTGGCCAACACGACGACGTTAACGGCGAACTCGACTCCCGGCGCGTCCGTCGCGCGTTTCCAGTTGAACTCGATTAACCTGAGCGGCAGCAAAACGCTCACTCTGGCCGGAAACGCAGATGGCAGCCCCAGCTACATCGAAATTTATGTTACCGGCGATATCTCCTTTACCGGCACTTCTCAACTGATCGTGCAGCCGGGAGTGACCGCAAAAATCTACTTCAAAGGGAACGTGGACATTGCCGGCAACGGTATGCTCAACAAAAATAACCAACCGTCCGATCTTCAGCTATTCGGCATCAAACCCACCGATGGTACAGCGAGAAGCCTGCATCTCGGGGGAAACGGTCAGATCGTTTCCGCGGTTTACGCTCCGGACCACGACGTCGCGATTAATGGCGGTGGTACCAATGGCCACGTTTTCGGATCAGTCGTCGGAAAATCCGTCACCATGACCGGCGTAACCAATCTGCATTACGACGAGCGGATGGGCACGATCGGCGTAATTAATAACTACAAGATCGTTAGCTGGTTCGAAGAGAGCCGCTGACCCTGACGTTAAATCGTTAAATCGTTGAATCGTTAAAATCGTAACCTCCTAACGATTCATGTGGTAACTTAACCTAACGGTAAGCCACTAGCGCGGCTGCTCGCGCAACAAATGCCTGGTGTCCGCCACCAGCTTGGTCACGCTGTCTGCTGCCAGCGCATCATAATAGCCCCGGATCTGGCCGCGCCGGTCCACCAACACCATTCGCGTACTGTGAATCGGCATCCCCGTCTCCTCGTTACCTTCGATTGCCGCCAGCTTGAATCCTTTGGCGGAGAGATCATAGATCGCGGACTTGCTTCCAGTTAAAAAATTCCACCTGTCTTTCTGGGCATGATGTTTTTCCGCGTAATTACGCAGCACCTCCGGTGTGTCCTTTTCTGGATCGACCGTAAACGACACAAGACGGACGTCGGTATTTTCGAACGGCTTCTGTAATTCGCTCATTCGGCTGCTGATGATCGGACATGGCCCGGGGCAGGTCGTAAAAATGAAATCGGCGATCCAGATTTTGTTCTCAAGGTCAGCCGATCCGAACGGCTGACCATTTTGATTGGTGAGCCGGAAAGCGGGAACTTGCCCGAAGGAAGGGATATTTCGCGATGCCAGTCGATTGAGTTCGGCCCGCCAGACGAAAAACCCTGCGGTTGCGACTACCAAGGGAATTGCAAGCAGAGTGGCCTTCCAGGCAAAAGCCCGCGCCGACGGGGCGGCTGAGATCGTGGCGGTCGTCATATCTTGGTAAGGACTAAAGCAGCAAGCAGTAAAGGAAGGTATACGATCGACGCAATAAACAACAAACGGGCGTCGGCCCGAGTCCGAGTTCGCAGGAAACGCATGGCAACGGCCACGAAAATCGCGCCAAGAACCAGCTCGGCCGGCACGTAGAGGAAGTTCACAACTCCTAGGAAACCGGGCAATCCGGCGAGTATCAGAAGCAAAATGCAGAAAAAAACGCTTTGGCTGGCCGAGCGTTCACCAGTCGGATCATCGCTGGCGACCATTTGGAAACCAGCCCGGGCGTAATCATCGCGATACATCCATGCGATGGCGAAGAAATGAGGGAGCTGCCAGAGAAAGACAATGACAAACAAGCTCCAGGCGCCCGCATCGATGGTTCCGCGCGCTGCCGCCCACCCGATCAGGGGCGGTAATGCGCCGGGAATCGCGCCGACCAGGGTGTTGAACGTGCTGACTCGTTTCAACG
>DATFCK010000149.1:0-8808 GCA_035253185.1 Chthoniobacterales bacterium
TGCTCGAGACCAATCTTGGCGCCCTAACCGCGATGACGCTGCACTGCAGCAAGACCCCACTCACCTTTTTCATGCAAGGCAGCGTTTGCCTGGCCGTGTTGCATTCCGACGAGCAACTCGAGCCGGTAACGAGGGAACAACTTGCTGATATGACCAAAGAACTCGCGCAAATATTCGCGCAACCGGAGCCAACTCATGTCGATCATTAATTACGCGAGCCGCGAGATCCAATTTAAGATTGTTTATTACGGACCGGCATTGTGCGGTAAGACGACCAACCTGAGTTATATCCATCAACGGATCAATCCCGCTAACCGGGGTGATCTGGTGTCGTTAGCCACAGCCGCGGATCGAACGTTGTTTTTCGATTTTCTGCCGTTGAACGCGGTGGTAATCAAAGGGTTCGTCACCAAATTCCAGCTCTACACCGTTCCCGGTCAGGTCATCTACAATGCCACCCGCCAGTTGGTGTTGCGCAGCGTGGACGGGATCTGCTTCGTGGCCGATTCGCAATGGGAGAAGATGGAGGAGAACGTCGAGAGCTTTAAGAACCTGGAAGAAAACCTGGCCAAGCAGAACGTCGTGCTCGACGACATTCCATGCGTATTGCAGTACAACAAGCGGGATTTGCCTAACATCGCTCCGGTAAATTACATGGAGTACGTGCTGAATAATCGGAAGAAGCGGCTTCAGAGTTTTGAGGTGATTTCCAGCAGCGGCCAGAATGTGTTCGCGGCGTTGAACGCGATCTCGCAGATCCTGCTGCATAAATTCAGCAAACAGAGCGAAGTGCCATCCAGTGTGGCGCCGCCGGTAGCGATCCCGGTTGAACCAGGGGATTCCAAGAATCAGGGAGTACCGGCGTGAACGGAATTCCTGTCCTAACGATCGAAGACGTGGCGACCCTGGACGGCGTCCTGGGCGATTTTCTGAAAAAAGCGGAGGCCGACCTGACGGTGGTGATCGACCGGGGAGGCAACGTGATATCGCAATACGGCGATCGCGACGTAATGGATGTGACGGTTATTGCGGCGCTGGCGGCGGGCTCATTTGCCGCTACCCGCGAGCTGGCCCGTCGAATCGGTGAAGTCGAATTCAATGCGCTGTACCATCAGGGCAATGGCAGTCACATGTTTATGAATTCGGTGGATGAGGATAACATCATGATCACCGTGTTCGGGACCCGGACCACGGTGGGTCTCGTTAGGTTTTATTCCACGGGCGCGGCCCAGAGCGTGGCCAATTTGCTGAAGAAGCTGCAGCGCAGCGGTCACGGTTTCGAATTTTCGGCCAGCGATATTTCCGCCGCGCCGATTTTTTCAGAATAGCCGAACGGTCGCTGCCGCGGAGGGACGAGCTTGTCTCGTCCCACTATTTTGGGCTCAGAGAGGATTGCCACTGCAATATGGCAGTGATATTTCTCGATCATGGAATCAGACGGGCGGCGCCGTCCCCTTCATCTGCCACCAATCGCAGGTTACGACACGCCGGTTATTGTCTACGTTACTGTTTGCACCAAGAATCGGAAAAAGATCCTGGCGGATCCAACCATTCACGAATGGCTTCGTGAAAGTTGGCAGGTGAAACCGGCGTGGTTGATCGGCAAGTACCTAATTATGCCCGATCATATTCATTTCTTCTGTGCGCCAGACCAGCCAGATGGGCCACCGCTCGAGGAATGGCTCAAATTTTGGAAGTCGCATGCTGCGCGGCACTGGCCCCATCCAAATCAAGCTCCCGTATGGCAACGAGATGCGTGGGATACCCAGCTTCGCCGACACGAAAGCTACGATGATGCCCGTGCGTATGTCGAAATGAATCCCGTGCGCGCGGGGCTAGTGGACGCGGCTGAAGCTTGGCCATATCAAGGCGAACTGAACCACCTGCGCTGGCGCTAAAGCAATTAGTGGGACGAGACAAGCTCGTCCCTCCGTTAGGGCATTACTCTTCGAATTTCGTCGCTACCAGCGTCGCATTATGTCCGCCGAAGCCGAAAGAATTGTTTACCGCGACGCGAACCTTGCGCTCTTTGGCCTGGTTAGGCGTGTAATCCAGGTCGCACTCCGGATCCGGATTTTCCAGGTTGATGGTGGGAGGAATTACCGAATCGCGGATGGCCAGGGCACAGGCTGCCATTTCGATCGCGCCGGCTCCCCCTAACAAGTGACCGGTCATTGATTTGGTGGCACTGATGGAGACGGTTTTGGCGCGCTCGCCGAAAACGTTCTTGATGGCGTAAGTCTCACTGATGTCACCCAGGCCGGTCGAGGTCGCGTGGGCGTTGATATAATCGACATCTTCCGGACCCAGGCGGGCATGATCAAGAGCCAGTTTCATCGCTCGGGCAGCGCCTTCGCCTCGCGGCGGCGGCGCGGTCATGTGATGAGCGTCTGCGGTTAGGCCATAACCGGCGAGCTCGCAATAAATTTTCGCGCGGCGAGCTTTGGCATGCTCCAGTTCCTCCACCACCACCACGCCGGCGCCTTCGCTCATGACGAAACCGTCCCGGTCGCGATCGAACGGGCGGGATGCTCGCTCCGGCTCGTCATTGCGCGTGCTGAGCGCTTTCATGGCGGAAAATCCAGCCAGGCCAATGGGCACAATTGACGCCTCCGAACCGCCGGCCAGAAAAATGTCGGCGTCGCCGAACTTGATCATTCGCCACGATTCGCCAATGGCATTGTTCGACGTAGCGCACGCGGTCACGATGCAAAGATTCGGTCCGCGTAACCCGAACTCCATGGAAATCAGCCCGCTGGCCATATTGCTGATCAGCATTGGGATGGTGAACGGTGATGTCCGGGATGGACCTTTGGCGTTAAGAATGTTGTGCTGATCCTGAAGTGTGCGCAGTCCGCCAATTCCGCTGCTCACAATCACCCCGAAGCGGTCCAGGTTCATTGTTTGCAGGTCAACGCCGCTATCTTTGAGCGCCATGCTCGCGGCCCCCATGGCCAACTGCGCAAACCGGTCCGTGCGCCGCATGTCCTTGGGATTTTTGAAGTACGGCTTGGGATCGAATTCACGAACCTCGCCCCCGATTTGGCAATCGTATTGGGAGACGTCGAAAGTGTCGATCCGCCGAATCCCACTGGTTCCCTTTTTCAGGTTGGCCCAGAATGTCTCAACGTCATTGCCGACCGGGGTAACGGCACCAAGTCCGGTGATAACAACTCTGCGATCATTATTCATTTAGCGATTTAGTGAGTAAACGAGTTAACGATTGATCATCACTAAATCTTTCAATCGCCGAATCGTAAAATAATTGGTCAACGCGTTCCCATTCCCACACTCTGAACAGTCTGGAATAGTTTGCCTTCGGTTTTGATGGAGGGCGCGATAATGATTTCCGTCTGCTGAAATTCGATCAGGTCGCGGGCGCCGACGTTACCCATGCAGGTGGTAATTGCGCCAACCAGATTCTGGCTGCCGTCGTCAACCTCAGCCGGGCCGAACAGAATTTGTTTGAGCGAGCCGGTTGTGCCTACCCGGATCCGGGTCCCGCGCGGAAGATTCGCGTGCGGTGTGGCCATTCCCCAGTGATAACCGCATCCAGGAGCCTCGTCGGCCTTGGCGAAAGCGCTGCCTACCATAACCGCGTCCGCACCGCAGGCCAGCGCCTTGCACACGTCGCCGCCCTTATTCATTCCGCCATCGGTAATGATCGGCACGTAGCGCGCGGTCTTTTTGAAATAGGCATCACGGGCCGCGGCGCAATCCACCGTGGCGGTGACTTGAGGCACGCCCAGGCCTAACACGCCGCGAGAAGTACAGGCCGCTCCGGGTCCAACGCCGATCAGCACTGCGGCGGGCCCGCACTCCATGATTTCAAACGTGACTTCGTAGCCGACGGTGTTGCCCACGATCACCGGAATGCGCATATCCCGGCAGAATTTGGCGAGATCAAGCGATTTATATTCGGACGAAATGTGTTGAACGGTGGACACGGTGCTTTGCACCACGAAAACATCAGCGCCTGCTTCCTGCGCGATCGCCCCGAATTGAGCAGCCCGTTGCGGAATCGAACTAACGGCCGCAATTCCGCCGTTGTCTTTGATTTGTTTGATTCGCGCGCCGATCAGATCTTCCTGGACCGGTTCCTGATAAATTCGCTGCAACAATGCAGTGATCTCGGCCTTATCGGCTTCGACGATTTTTTGCAGGACTTCCGACGGATTCTTGTAGCGGGTTTGAACGCCTTCGAGGTTCAACACCGCCAGGCCACCCAGCCGGCTCATCGCAGTCGCGAACCGCACGTCGACAACGCCGTCCATCGCGCTGGCGAAGATGGGAATTTTCAGCTCCAGCGGCTCAGTGTCTTTTCGCGGCAACCGGAACGTCGTATCGACCTCGTTAGGGTTAATTGTGATCCGGCCCGGCACCAGCGCAATTTCGTCAAACCCGTAAGTCACCCGTGCTTTTCGGTTGCGTCCGATCCACATTCCCATGGTCTAAATTCGCTCCAGTTTAAATCTTTCGTTCAAGCTGCCGCACCGTGGACAGCGGGGAAGCAAAGCAGCGGTTCGATCTTCGAATTCAAACGCGCAGATCACGCATCGCACCCGGAATTCCAGGGCTCGACGCTCGCGTCGCCGCCTATTCCACTCTCCCACTATCCAAAGAAGAAAAACCGCCGCAAGGAAAAGCAGCAGATAAATCGTAACCAGCGCCCCGAGACTGACCGGAATCACGGCGGGGCGAGCGAGGATGGATTTTTGGGCTGGGCAACGTCGTTACCCCATTCGATTGTAGCGACACCCCAGGTCAGTTTGTCACCGTCGGTCTTGACGTTGCCGCCGGCGTTGGGGAAGCGGCCACCCACCAGCCATACACGCGCTTGTTCGTCCAACTTCGGGTCGCCGGACGAGCTAATCCTGAAGCAAAAGCGGATCTCGCCATTTCGGTTCACCCCAATTCGAAATTGCATGTTCTCCGGTGACTCAGCCGAAGAACTGCTGAATTGAGCGGGGGCTAATCGCGGTTGACCGAGTTCTGTTAGTTCTTCGGAAAGGAAGGCGCGCGTAGCAATCTTCGGCCATGCCTGCTCCGGCTGGCGAGCGATGGGCGCGGGGCCCGGCGGGAAAGGCTCGGCGGCGATTACGACCGGCTTCATCGGTGGCGCGTCCTTCAGCTTTGGTTCATGCATTATATAGGACGGAACATGGGAAAGTTTAGGCAGCGCCCGCAGTCTTGCTTCGGGCGGACGTACGGTAGCTGAAGCCAGGGCGGGATCTTCCGCTTCGATCCAGCGAAGTAATGTTCGGCCTTCTTCGGTAGTCGGTTCGACGAACGTGAGCCTGGCCGGAGACGGCAACACCGCGATGGGCGGCGGGTAGATGATCCGAAACAGGTAAAACGCCAGCAGATGGACAAACAGTGAACCAATCAGAAAGGTAGTGATTAGAAACTTCTCGCCTTTCGGCGGCGCCCATTCGAAAAGCAGCGGGTAATCCGTATCCGCAGGAGGATTAGTCATTGAGACGCAGGGGCAGTGGCCAGCGCAACCGAGCTTATACCGTGCTCCAATGCAGCGTTCGAAACCGCGACCACCATTTCGTACGGTGTCGATCGATCGGCCTTTATTATTATTGAGCGGTTTTCACGTTTCGCCTTCTCCAGCAGTGGCCCGAGCTGTTGCAGCGTGATTTTTTGATCGAGGAAGTAGATGGCAGGCGCCGCACCGCCGGTGATGCTAATGATCTGCTGGTTCAACTGCGGCCCGAGTGCGAACCGTGAAAGCGGCAGCGACAGGGTGATCCCGGGTTGAAGAATGAAATTCGAACTGAGCAGCAGGAAAAACATCAGCAGGAACGCGACGTCGACCACGGGAAACAATACCAACCATCCAAAATTGAACTCTTTGGTTCGGGCAAGTTTCATCGGCGACGACTTGAACAATCGCGCGTGAGCCTAACGATCTCGACGTAGTTCCCGCTCGGTGGTTGTCTCAGATTGCGGCTGTTGAAAACTGATAATTCCGCTGACCGGCGCGGTCTCAGTCAACATGTGCACGATTTCGATGCCGGCCCGTTCCATGTCATGCATCATCGCGTTCACCCGCGACGACAAATAACTGTAGGCAACAAAAGTTGGTGCCGCTACGACCAGACCCGCCGCCGTGGTCAAAAGACTCTTATATATACCGGTAGAAAGTTCCGTGACCGTCGCGTATCCGCCGTTCGACGCGATAGTCGAGAATGCATCGATCATTCCCGTAACCGTGCCGAGGAGACCGAGCAATGGGGTCAGAAAGGCGAGCGTGGCAAGAACTCCGAGAAACCGCTCCAGTTTCGGCACCTCCAGTTGACCGGCTTCCTGAACAATTTCACGGAGTTCAGCTCGGGGCGCGTCATGGCGCAAAATGGCGGCATGGATGACCCGCGCTGCCGGCCCCGGCGTACCGGCCGATTCGTGCAACGCTTCGGCAAAATTGCGCCGTCGAATGAGATTCGACAAACCTTTGAGGAATTCGCCCACGTGGATCGACGCCCGATGCAGGAAAAACAGGCGTTCCGCGAATACCCCGATGGAAATGATGCTGCAGACCAGGATGGGCCACATCAGGAATCCACCCTTCTGGATGTAGTCGATCACGGCTCCCCTTTACCGCCTTTTGTCGTTAGTCGCAAGCGGTTCCGCTGGCTTCGCTCAGCTCCACCACGTTACAACGTTAAAAACGTTGCATTATCGCTCCTGACCGCTCCCACGCAGCTCATTGAGCGTTTGACGTTGAGCCTTGAGCGTTGGGCCTTTCGCCGGTAACAGCCCGCCGCCGCTACAACTTCTCACCGCTTTTTCCGCTCCGGCTTCGGCGAGGCACTCTTGCTTTGAACCGGCGATGTCCGCGCGATGACCTTCCCAGAGGCATCATAAACGACGTAACCGGTTTGGCGACCGTTAGCGTCGTAGCTATAAACCAGTCGATTAGCGACGGTTTCATCTTTGTTCAGGTGGGTCTCTTCGCCCAAACGGCCCTCGGGGG
This sequence comes from Chthoniobacterales bacterium, assembly GCA_035253185.1. GTDB lineage: Bacteria > Verrucomicrobiota > Verrucomicrobiia > Chthoniobacterales > UBA10450 > DATFCK01. The sequence continues at coordinate 6,983 of DATFCK010000149.1, forward strand.
TATATTTATAAACACTCTTATAGAGAAACTTGTCGTTAGGCCCCATCACTATTCCGCTGCTGAAGCGTCCGGCTTCATCGATCTGGTATTTGATTTTCTGAGTCACTTTGCCCTGGGCGTCAGTGGTGGTAGCGGTGGCCTGCCGGTGCGCCTGATCAAATTGATAGGCGGTACGAGTGCCATCCGGATTCATGGTGACATTCACCCGGACGGGCTGATCCGGTTCGTTAGGCGCAGTTTGGGCGGAGCCAGAGAAGGGGATGAGGGCGAGGTGAAGAAACGCCAGGAGAAAGAATCGAACGGGCATCGGGCTTAAAAAGTAGGACAAGTTTGGAAGTTGCCCAGCGTTTTAGATGTGGGGATGTTTGGTTTGAGCAGAGGGCGTCGGGGAAAAGGTTGGGCCGGCGGAGAATGGGGGGCGAGACCTTGGCCGGTAAAAAAGCGGGTAAAAAGTATTGACCACCACCGGTTGTGGTGGTTAAAGGTGGTGCGAAGTGGGTTAGAATGGATCGATTCTCCTACCGCACATGGATACCTCTGCCTCGCCGAATCCGCCCCCGACGCCCCCCTTCTACGCCGGCGAATTCCGCCACGCCATCGACGAAAAAAATCGGATCACTATCCCCTCCCGCTGGCGCCGCGATGGCACCGAAGAATTCATCATTCTTCCGGAAGCGAATCACCAGTTTCTCATGGTCATGTCGCCTGAGGAATTTTCGCGTATGAGCGCCGCCGCCGAAGCGAACACCCAGGTTTCCCCTCGCGACCGGCGCGTATTTTTCCGGCAACTGCACGCCCGGGCCGAACACGGGGTCAGCGACCGTCAGGGACGGTTGGTTCTTCCCGAAGATCTTTGCAAGAAGCTCAATTTAAAAGGCGAAGTAGCGCTCGTGGGAGGACGGGGCCGCTTCGAGGTCTGGAATTTGGCACGGTGGAAACAGGCGAACACGGACGAGACATCGACGTATCAGCATGTAGCCGGCGTGCTCGGCTTGTAGGGAGGTTTTAGAATGAACGTGTTGTTGTTTGAACGGCCGGTCTGGTTTGCCACCGGTCCGCTGCTTTTGGAAGAGGAGGCCCATGAGATGGAGGACTTCACTTACCACCGCCCGGTATTGGCGCAGGAGACAATCGAGCTCCTGGCGCCCCGCGCCGGCTCACTCGTGGTTGATGGTACCTGTGGCGGCGGCGGACATACCGAGAGTATTCTCAAGGCCGGAGCCGACGTTCTGGCCCTGGATCAGGATCCTGAAGCAATCGAATATACCCGCGACCAGGTCGCTCACCTGGGAGCGCGCGTCACCGTTCGCCAGGCGAACTTCCGTGACGCCGACAAAGTGTTGGATGAACTGGGCATCGCCACCATCGGAGGCGCGCTGCTCGATCTTGGCGTTTCGTCGCGCCAGCTCGAGAACGCGGATCGCGGGTTCAGCATCATGCGCAATGGCCCGCTCGATATGCGGATGAATCCGTGGTCGGGACGCACGGCGGCGGACATCGTTAACGGATACAGCGAGGAAGAATTGACCCGGTTGTTTCGCGAACTCGGCGAAGAACCAGCCGCGCGCCGGATTGCCAGTTTGATTGTGAAGGCGCGTAAAACGGCGCCATTTCGTGAAACGCTGCCGCTGGCCCGCGCCATCGAAAAAATTATCGGCCGCCACGGCCGGCTGCATCCGGCCACTCGTGTATTTCAAGCGCTCCGCATGGAAGTGAATGATGAGCTCGGTTCGCTGCAACAGGGACTCCAGGTTTTAACTTCGCGCCTGGAACCCGGAGCGCGTATCGCGGTGATTTCGTTCCATTCGCTCGAGGACCGGATCGTC
>DATFCK010000150.1:0-5178 GCA_035253185.1 Chthoniobacterales bacterium
ACGATATAAACCGCGCAACAATCCGCGACGTAAATTCCGAGCGCGACATGCCGCTGTTTGGTAATAAAACCGTCAAAGCCGGCAAACGTTTCATCCTGCCTAACCGGCGAATGGATGAGTTTGATCCGGTTTCCGTGGACCTGCTCGCCCGCGATCAGCGGCCAGTCACCCATCCCCACCGTATCCCGCATGGCGGCGTGAGTTGTTTCCAGTCGTTGCAGGACCTCCGCCTTTTGCGCGCGCACATCGATTCCGGGTATCCTGGTGATGAATGCAGCACGGCACACCCCGAGGGCATCAAGCGCAGGAAAATATTGTATCGGTTGGGGCGGCGTCATCTGATCTCAATTAACGCTGCGTCGGGGCATTCACAAATGAAGCCGAATGAATGCAAGCTGAGGTTCCGCAGACAGCGAAGTGCGCCATATACCTCGACGAAGCGAACAAAGCAGCTTGCTCAAAAAGCGGCGGTGTCCAATTCGACGTATCAGTGTTTCGCGACTTAGAACTCGTGCTCGACATTTTGCGGCGACCTAACAGTCGCCGGTTGCTTTGAGCCGGCAGTCTGGAGACAGCCGCTCTTTGGACATCCGGCGTGGCCACCTTTGGGAGCTAGAGTTCCCCTGTGGGCCGTCGTTCGGATCCGCCCATGGCGAGTTGGGTGCTTGGGATTTGGAGCTTCGGCGCCTAAGGATTGGGCGGCTCGAGCCCTAACCGCCAATTATTCAACCGGCATGAAACAAAACCGATAACGTTGCCGAGCGCCGATTATTTGCCGCTGGTTGTGGTCCGCGTAGTCCGCGTCGTCGTAGTCGTTACCGGTCCCGGACGCAACACATTCCGTTTCGGTCGACCGGTCGCATCAACATCGCTGCCGGTGTAATAGGTTCGGGTGCGGGTGGCTCGCGGGACCCGGTCTTCGAATTCTTCGGTATAAACGCTTTGCCGTCCGGTGACGCGATCAAACTCGGCTAACGAAGAGTTGTAACCAAACAACGCCTCCAACCGGGTGGATTGGGCGGTGGTGAGCTGCACCTGCGCGTTCAACACGTCCAATTGCGTTCCCGCACCGGCGTCCAGCCGCGCCTTGGCCAGCCGGACCGCTTCGTCAGCTTGCTCGACGTTTTTCTCGGTAGCCTGAATCAGTTCGCGGTTCTGCAACAGGTTCGACGCCGCCTGCTGAATTTCGAGTTCCACCTGCCGGACGTCATCGTCATACGTGATTTTGGCTTCCGACAACAGCGCTCGCTGTTGTTTTACCTGTCCATAGGTGAATCCGCTGTCCCACAGGTCCCAGTTACCCGTTAGGCCAAACACCCAGCCTCTGAATGTTTGATCTAACGCCGTCGAAAACGGAGAGCTGACGACCTCATAACCGCCGCTGGTGCTGAAGTTCGGGAAAAAATTGCCCAATGCCACGTGGACCTGTTCGATTTGATTCAGAACATTCGCCCGCGCCTGCTTCAGGAATGGTCGATTCTGTTTTCCAAACTCAATGTCGTTTAACAAATCAACGTTGCGCGGAACATAAACGAGATCTCCCACCACCCGGAGCGGCGCGGCCACGCCTCGGGCCGGGTTAAAATCGAGTCCCAGTGTCTTGGCCAGCTGCAAAATCGAGATCCGGTAATTGTTGCGCGCAGCGATCAGGTTCGGAATCTGGTTCGAGAGTTGGACTTGAGCCTGCAGAACGTTGAAACGCGGCACTGTGCCCGCCTCAAACCGATTCTGCTGGTCCTTTAGCTGGCTCTCCAGCAGCCTAACCGATTCTTCCTGCACCGTGATCAGCGCGCGGTTAACCAGCACCTGATAGAACTGCGTCTTGACCGTGGCGATCGTCTGATCAACCACATTTCGAAAAGCAAAGTAGGCGCTGTCACGCTGGAAAAATGTGCCCCGGATCGATCGCAGGGTGCTGTAATTGAAAATAAGCTGCTGACCAATGATGCGGATATTGTATGCCGTATCCACTACGGTCGGATTTTGGGTGACCGCGGCCGCGGCGCCCGTCCTCTGCTGCGGCGGCGGAATGTCGCGAAGTTGCGACGGTGGAGCATCCACAATTCGGGCGATGACGTTAGGCGGGGTTGGCGCCGGAGTGCCGCCGGGTCCGATACCGCCGCTCCCACTTCGGTTCAGATTCGGATCGGTCCAGGTCAGGTCGGCCGAAGCGTCAATCCGCGGCAACGCCTGGGCGCGCACCTGAATAATTACGCCTTTGCTGCGTTCGATTTCTTGAAGCGAACGCAACACATCCGGATTTTGTTGGAGGGCAGTGATCACTGCCTGGTCCAGGGTGAACACGGGCGCACCGCGCTCGGACCATTGGAACGAGCTGGAAGTTGTCACCGCGCTTGGTTCACTCGATTCATTACGTCCAGGAGGCGGCGTGATTGCCGGCACCGGCGTGACATCTCCGCCTGGCGTCGGACTGGCGAGAAGCGCGCTCGGTGTCGGACTGATGCCAAGCTGTTCCGGTGTTATCGGCGTTGGCGTTGGCGACGGAGTTGAGGAGGGCGAATCCGCCGCGTCCTGGGCGTAAGCCGCCAGTACGACTAGCGCGCTACCGGCAAACAGACTGGAAATAATCGCATTTTTACGCATTACGAGAGGTGCTCCCGGAAGTTAGATGACGCGGCGGGCGCGTTAGGATTCAAACTGCGGGGTTTTTGCGCTGTGTGATATCACTGTCAGCCGTTGATTGGCAACTATTTCGACTGACAGTAATTGTAAATCTTGCTGTAGATGTGCAGCCACGCCTTCTGTTCTTCGGGCGAAAGGTGCTGCATCACCTTGGTTAAGTTACCCATCATTTCTTCGCGAATCCGGCGCACCAGGGCAGACCCCTTGGCCGTAATGCAGACCATTACTTTGCGTCGATCCTCCCGCGCCGCCGAGCGCACAACATAACCAAGATTTTCCAATCGAGCGACCAAGCCACTGGCTGCGGCGGTGGTGTGACCCATCTTCTGAGCGATGGCCGACATGGTCAGCACTTCTTTTTGTTCGAGATACGTGAGCAGAAAGAACTGCGGAAACGAAACGTTACCCGGCGCCAGTTCCTTGGATAGATGCAGCACAAAGCATCGCTGCATTTCCAAAACGATTTGCGATAAATGCTCGACTTCAGCGCGGGCGAGGCCGCCTTCCTTACGGGCGGGCGGGGTGAGAACGGCCGTATTCAACGGCGTTTAAGCTAAGGTGAGGACGTAAGCTGTCAACCGGCTTACACCGGGGGTAATGCAGTATTAGAGTGTTGGAGTGTTGCGATGGAGCCATTGGCCCCCCGGTTCTCCGCTTCCCCACTACTCCACCACTCCACCGCTCCAACGCCTCTAGTCCCAAATTTCCACTTCCACCATTTCACCAGCGCGGAACTGCGAGTTCGCGGGTACGCGCAGAAGCGCATTGGACCGGCTCAACCCAAACACGGCATGGGATTCCTGCCGGCCGACCGGCCTGAACTCGCCGTCTCGCAGCCGGCCTCTTATATAATGAGGACGGTGGTCGTCGCCGCCAGCCTCCTCGGCCAATCGTGCCATCGTTCTGGGTAAGGCGAGTTCCTCATCCGCCGCTCCCATCATTCGTAAAATTGCCGGGCGCACAAACTTAAGGAAGGTCACGAAGCTCGACACCGGGTTGCCTGGCAACCCGAACACCCGGCACCGGCCGGCGCGACCGAACAGGAACGGCTTCCCGGGCTTTATCGCCACCCGCCAAAGATCGATTTTCGCGCCAATCGCAGCCAGAGCGTGTTTAACCAGGTCGTGCTGTCCCACCGAAACTCCGCCGCTGATTAAGAGAACGTCGTTTTGACTCCCCTGCTTTAACGCCGCCACCAGCCGGTCCTTATTATCAGCGCAGCGTTCACTGAAACGCACGTCAGCCCCGCATTGCTCGAGCAGGGTCGCTAATAATATTGCATTGCTGTCGTAAATCTGGCCCGCCTGGAGCGGTTCACCCGGCGCGACGAGTTCGTCGCCAGTCGACAGAACCGCCGCAGCAGGTCTTCCGCCCACTTGGACTTCTTTGAAGCCTTGCGCGGCGAGGGCGGCCATGCCGACTGCACGAATACGTTGGCCGGCACCCAGAATCTTTTGACCCTCAGCGATATCACAGCCGCGACGGCGCACGAAATCTCCCGGTTCCACGTCGGTATTAATGACGATCTCATCCCCTTGCGTCGTGACATCCTCCTGCATAACGACTGCATCAGCTCCGATGGGAATCGGGGCACCGGTGAAAATCCGAATCGCGGCCCCGGTAGAAAGCTGAAGCTTTCGATCGATACCGGCAGCCTGCTCCCCAATTACTTTCAGCTGCGTGCCGGCCCCGCAGTCAGCTGCCGCCACGGCATAACCGTCCATCGCGGAATTGTCGAAGTTAGGCAGAGCAGTGCGCGCGACGCAATCTTGCGACAGAAAAGAGTTCAACGCCTCGGTTAGGCCGATAATCCGACCGGGTAACGGCTGCACATCAGCCAGAATCTGATCCCGGGCGTCTTCCTCGCTAATCATTCCGAATCAATGATATCTTGGCCAGGCTGATGTGCTACAAGCGCGAATTTGGAAACGATCAATCCCGCTAGTCAAACTCCGCCGACTCCCGAACAACCGATCAAGGAGAAAACGTGGATTGTGCCGGAACTGTGGGTTTGAGGTTTTGGGCTTATTCCCTGGAACTTATTGATGATAATACTCGGTGTTTCCGGCTGTGGACCGGTTCGCTCTTCTTTACTGATCATCGCGCGCGAATCTACTCATCGGTTCAAATCCGCCAATGTGCTCAGGAACGAGTTTGCGGTAGCCGCTCCGTACCGAGCCGCCATCGCCAAAACGAACCCAGTCAACGGCATAAATGCCTACGGACCCAGGCCAACCGAATTTTCTCGACATGTCAGATGCAATCCGACACACTTTGGAGGTCGGGAAGGCCTGACGGGCGTTAGCCTCGCAGGCGGTCTCTGGGCACAAACGAAAGGCTTCTTATGAAAACCAGGTTGGTGTTGGTGTTCAGCCTAACGATCGTATTCGCCTTGCCATGCTTCGCCAATGATCCCTCGATGACGGGTGGCGGCGGTAGTAATACCAATATGAACAGCGGCGGCGGACGGCAAATGAGCCCGGGCCGGGATCAGTGGACCAGACGACGGATTAAACAGCTACGCCGGCAGATGGA
>DATFCK010000151.1:0-7464 GCA_035253185.1 Chthoniobacterales bacterium
GAAAGTAGAAAGGGAAGACAGAAGACAGAAGACAGAAGACAGAAGACAGAAGACAGAAGACAGAAGGCGTCCGCCTACGCACGAGGCTACGGCGCGACTCGTCCGGCTATCGCAGGCGAGGAGGACAGGTGTAGCGGCGGCCTATGACCGCCAAACGCCAAATGCCCAGCGCACCATGCCCAACGCACAATCAAAGAGAAGGCAAAATGACCTGTCCGCCGTTTCTTCGCGAAGGCGGAGACGCTGAACTCGATTAGCAAATAGCCTGTCCATAGTCGGTGGTCAGTTGTCAGTGGTCCGCGGCACGTGCTGGTTGCGTCGGTCGTCGGCTTGCTTAGGGTGGACCTGCGGGAGCGGTTTAGTAACTTATCAACCCCATGCATCAATCCGCGCAGAAGGAACTTCGACTCGCCAAACGCATGGCGCGCCTTGGCACCGAGACCGCGTTCGAAGTCCTGGTCAAAGCGCGAGCCCTGGAGGCGAAGGGCCGCGATATCGTTCACTTGGAGATCGGCGAGCCGGACTTCGATACCCCGGCGAACATTATTGACGCCGCTACTGATGCCCTGCACAAGGGATTCACTCATTACGGCCCTTCGGCCGGATTACCGCCGTTGCGCGAAACGATTGCGCAATATGTTAGCGAGACTCGTCGCATAAATGTCTCTCCCGATGAAGTCGTGGTGGTGCCGGGAGGCAAACCGATCATCTTCTTCAGCATCCTGGCGCTGGCTGAGGAGGGTGACGAAGTCATTTATCCGAATCCTGGATTTCCAATTTACGAATCGATGATCAACTACGTAGGCGCCAAAGCAGTGCCGATTCGTTTGCGTGAAGACATGGAATTTCGACTTGATGTCGACGAGTTGGCGGCGCTGATTAACGATCGCACCAAGTTGATTATAATTAATTCGCCCCAGAATCCGACCGGCGGTGTTTTGGAGAAGAATGATATCGACGGCATCGCCCGGGCAATCGGCGATCGCAATATCATGGTATTGACCGACGAGATTTATAGCCGGCTCATCTTCGAAGGTGAACATCACTCCATCATGTCGATCGACGGCATGAAAGAGCGCTGCATTCTTTTGGACGGATTTTCCAAAACATACGCGATGACAGGATGGCGGATGGGCTACGGAGTGATGCGCGCCGATCTGGCGCTGCAGGTCGCGCGGCTGATGACTAATTCCAGTTCCTGCACCGCCAGCTTCACCCAGATCGCCGGGGTTGAGGCAATTCGCGGTCCGCAGGAGTCGGTGGAAAAGATGTGCGCTGAATTCAAGAAACGGCGGGATGTGATGGTTGCCGGTCTGAACAAAATAAAAGGATTCTCCTGCCTGCTGCCCAAAGGCGCCTTCTACGTGTTTCCTAACATCACGAAAACCGGATGGCCGTCGAAGAAGCTGGCCGATGCCTTACTCGATGAGGCGGGCGTCGCTGGATTGTCGGGAACTGCGTTCGGTGATTTTGGTGAAGGCTACCTGCGGTTTAGCGTAGCCAACTCAATCGAGAAGATCGAAATGGCGCTCGATCGGGTTCGACAGTGGACGGAAAAAAATCTCTGAGTCAGGCATAGGGCAGGGGCGAGTTATCAGTTATCAGTTATCGGTTAATGGGATACGGGTGCGGCGAGATGGAAGCGTGTGCGGAATCGAGCTGATGCTGGTAGTTAAAGCGCGAATAACTGATAACCGATAATCGAGAACTATTTTATCGTTCATGCAGGAGAAGAAAAAATTCCGCGTTTTTGCCACATCACGGATCGGTGATCCGGCGGAGAACCGGTTGCGCGAACAGGGCTACGATCTCGAAGTATTTCAAGGTCCGGATGCGCCGCCGAAGAATCTGATCATTGAAAAAGTAAAAAGCGGTATCGACGCGTTAATCACCACGTTGCGGGATCCGATCGATGCCGAGATTTTTGAAGCGGGTAAGGGGACACTTAAGGTGGTTTCGCAGATAGCGGTCGGTTTCGACAACATCAACCGGGCCGACGCTAACAAATACCGAATCCCGTTTACCAACACGGCTGACGTTCTCACCGAAGCCACCGCGGAATTTGCCTTTTTTATGATGGCGATGCTGGCCCGGAAGATGTACGCCAGCGAGCGGCTCGTTAGGGAACAAAAATGGCCTTCGTGGCATCCATTTTTACCATTCCTGGGTGACGAAGTGACGGGCAAAACCATTGCGATCATCGGCACCGGAAGGATCGGGCTGGCGATGATCAAAAAGTGCTCGGGGTTCGATATGAACATCCTGTGTTACGACCCGGCTTATCAGAACGACCAGTATATCGGCGCGATTCAGGAAACGATGGATCTGCGCCATGCCAAAGGGATCCAAAAGGAGAAAACTTATATCAAGTATGTAGCGTTCGAGGAGGCTCTTCGCCAGGCGGACTTTGTCAGCATCCACGTGCCGTTATTGCGAGAAGGTGAAACCGACACGCCAACCTATCATCTAATTAACGAACAGACTCTCAGGTTGATGAAGCCAACTGCCTACCTGGTCAATAGCTCGCGCGGCCCGGTGGTGGATGAAAAGGCATTGGCGAAAGCGATCAAAGACAAAACTATCGCCGGAGCTGCGCTTGACGTTTTCGAAAAAGAGCCGTTGCCCGCAGATTCGCCGTTGCTTGATCCGGAAATTGCGGATCGCACCCGATTGTTTCATCACTTCGCCAGTGGCGGACAGATCACGCGCTTGTCAGTGGACCCGGAGAAAGGCATGGCCGGCCGTACCGCGCAGGCGGTGATTGATGTGCTGGAAGGCAACTACGGCGGCAACCCGGCGAAAATGCCTTATGTGGTGAACAAGGAAGCGTTCGGTTAACGGTCTTGTAGCGACGGTCTGCGACCGCCGGGAAAGCTCAGTGCAACAACCTCGAAAAGCAAACACCGAAAGTCGTCTCGGCCAAGGCTAGAACGCGCAGGCGAAGACGGACGCGTAATCAGGTAGCGGCGATTGACGCAATCGCCATGGCGGTTCGGTGAACCGGCGCTACCCATCGGCCGGGGGGCAGGCAAAGACGGCTGCTAAATCGGTGGAGGTAGCGGCGATTGACCCCAATCGCCATGGCGGTTCGGTGAACCGCCGCTACTATCGGCAGAGGGCGGCCGTGACTCACTTAAAGACCTAACGACTATCGCTTGAGCCGAAGTATTTGTTTTCAAGCTCGTCGAAAAAACCTTGTTCACGCAGCGCGAGTATGGCGCGGGTGATTTGTTTCCGATACGGACTGTTTTGTGGAACGCCAATTCCGTAGCTTTGTTTCTCGAACATATCGCCGACCACCACCAATCCCTTGTCGGCATTGTTTTTGGCGAAGTATTGCAACATCGGCGCATCGTAAACGACCGCTTTCACTTTGTCCCTATCCAGCGCGTCAGCGGCGGCATCAAGAGTCGGAAATCCCTGCACCGTGAGTCCCTGTTGTTCCAGAAAAGTCTGAGCCGTGCTGCCGGCGATGGTGCCTACTGGCATCTTTTTGGATTTCAGATCGGTTAGGCTCTGGATGTCATTGTTTAATGTATCGACCGTCATCGCGCTGGTGATAGTGGCGGTGATATAGGTAAACAGGGCGGCACCGGCCAGCATCCAGACAATCGCGGTTAGGCGTCCGGCCACTCCTACCGGCGCTTTATTTTCGCAACCACCGGTGATGATGGTGCAAACAGACCACCAAATGGCTTCCCATAATCCGGCGAAATAGCCGTGCGGGAAAGATTCCGAATTCCGTTTGCGCTCAAGCAACCAGATGATGTGAGAGTTAAGAAGCAGTACAAATATCAGTCCGCCCAGGAGCCACAGAATATCGCCCTTGACCAACCCGGCAACGATCTTGGTGAAAGAACTGCCGGGCTGGCTTTTAGTCAGGATCTGGAGTCCCGATTCCTTGAACGGATAACTGAAATCGATCGTTTGCTCGCGTTCCGATGTAATGCTCACCGCGGCAACGCCGGCGTCGGCGGTGCCGGCGCTCAAGTCGGCCAGCATCTGCGGAACGGTGTTCACAACCTTGTAGCCGGTATCGGCATCGAACGGCAGACGCGCCTCGCGAACAACCCGCTCCCACATTTCAATACTGTAACCGGTTAGGCGATCACTCTTCTTCATCACAAACGGTGTGACCAGCCGGGTGACTACGGTAAGCTTCTTCCCCGTGGCTGAGTTCGGTTCAGTAGTTTGAGCGAACACTGCCGAGGAAAGCGCGAGTGCGGACAGGGTGATAAACACGCGGGTCATAATAGATAGGGCGGGTTTTGGTAACCGATGCCAGGCGGGACAGAGCAAGAGGCGAGCCTGGGGGAGTCAACGCCCAATAAAGTAGAAGCGGCGTCTGGCCGCTTTTATTTTGCGGCAACGCGACGAGACGTCGCGTCTACATTCCCCAACGGCAGTGGAAAGGTCGAGGAAGCTCATTATATAAACTAGCACTGCGTGCTTGATCGCGGACGGATGTCGCCGCGGTCTTCGCCACCGCGAATCTTTGAGATGAATACCGACCTGCCCGCCGTGGCGTTGGCATAGGCGGAAACGTCCAACGTTCCAACGCCCAACTCCAAAAGGTTTGACGAGCAGGCGGTCAATGGCAGAGATCGGGATTGGCTTCATTGAGCCGGTGGTGCATCATCCGGTCGTGCAGGGCCGCCCGGTTGGAACGGTTACTTTTCTGTTCACCGACATGGAGGGATCTACTCGGGCGTGGGAAGAACATCCGGTTGAAACACAAAGAGCGCTGGCTCAGCACGACGAAATCGTAGCCAGAGAAGTTAAGGCCAACAACGGTGCGATAATTCTCGAGCGCGGAGAAGGCGACAGTGTATTCGCGGTATTTGCGCGGCCTAGCGATGCCGTGGCAGCGGCATGTGAGATTCAGCGTTCGATCCGGAACAATTCCTGGCCAGCTCAAGTGCCGATGCGAGTACGAATGGCAATTCACACCGGTGAGGCGGGAGCGGATTACCGGGGGCCGCATGTCAACCGCGCGGCGCGCATGCGATCGATTGCGCACGGAGAACAGGTGCTGATCTCAGGAGTCACCGCGGGGATCGTTCGCAATGCTCTGCCTAACGATGCCTGGCTTATCGACCTCGGACAGCACCGGCTGCGCGATGTGATCGAGATGGAACACGTGTATCAACTCGCTCATCCGGAGCTGCGGCAGGATTTTCCGCCGGTAAAATCCCTGACTAATTTTCGGCAAAACCTTCCGGTTCAATTGACTTCCTTCGTCGGCCGCGAATCGGAGCGGGACACCATCCGCGATCTGGTTCGATCGCATCGGGTGGTAACGCTGGTTGGCCCGGGTGGCTCCGGCAAGACGCGGCTTGCAATTCAGGTTGGGGGCGACCTGTTGGAAGAATTCCCGGACGGCGTGCGATTTGCAGATCTCGCACCAGTCAACGACGCCTCACTGGTGATGGGTGCCATTGCCGATTCAATCGGAGCAAAGAGCGAGCACGGTGTTTCCGCCGGCGACCTGCTGATTCGAAGCCTCCAGGGAACGAGAACGCTCGTCATTCTGGATAATTGCGAGCACGTCACTAAGTCCTGCGCGGAAGCGGTGTCAATTCTGGTGCGCTCGGGAGATGGCGTGCGGATTCTGGCGACTAGTCGCGAGCCGTTAGGCCTGGCTGGAGAAATGAAATGGCGCGTCCCGCCTTTAGGTTTGCCGGAAAAATCGAGCAGTTTTGACGAGATCGCGCACGCGGGAGCGGTTCAACTCTTTGTTGACCGCGCGGTTGCGGCGCGAGACGGATTCGTGTTCAGCCGAGCGAACGCGGCAGTTGTTAGCGAAATTTGCCAGGTACTTGAGGGCATCCCGTTAGCCATTGAGCTGGCGGCCGCGCGAACCAAAGCTTTGAGTCCGCAGGAAATCCGGGATCGATTGAAGGATCGGTTCCGGCTGTTAATCGGCGGTCACGGACGGCATGGCACACTGAGATCGACGATTGACTGGAGTTATGAGTTGTTGTCGGGACCGGAACGCTCGTTGTTCCGGCGGTTGTCGGTGTTTGCCGGGGGGTTTGATCTGGCGGCCGCCGGGGCGGTTTGGCCCGAGGGCGATCCACTCGATCATATCGAACATCTGGTTGATAAGTCGTTAGTCACGGTGGAACAGCTTGACCATGACAAACTACGGTATCGGATGCTGGAAACGTTGCGACAATACGGTGCCGATCGGCTTAACGACATTGGCGAAACAAATCAGGTACGGGAACAACACTTCACCCACTACCTGCAGTTGGCTGAGCACGCCTACGCCCGCCGAATTGAAGAAGAAGCGGCCTCGCTGTCAGCGCTCGCGATCGATCACGACGATTTTCGCGCGGCGCTGGCCTGGGCCCGCTCCGATCCAAAAAAGTTCCTGCGTCTTGCTTCGGCGCTCGGTTGGTTCTGGCACTTGTGCTCTAACTATGCCGAGGGTAGGCGATGGCTGGAAGAAGCGCTGCGATTGAATCCCGATGACCGGTCACGCGAAACCGCGCGCGCGTTATGGGCATTGAGCATGATCCTGTCCTGGCAGGGTGAGGCAGATCTCGGCCGATCACTGGCGGAAAAAAGTTTGCAGTTGTGGCGCGAAACGGACGACGCCCTCGAACTGGCATTGGCGTCAGAAGGCATCGGTTACTCGCAATTTATGGCCGGCCGATACGCCGAAGCGCTGCGATCAATGGAAGATTGTCTCGCCGCCTATGAAAAGCTTGGTTCGGCCAAACTGGCGACACGAGGCAGAATCAACGTCGGCCAGATGCTGGTGGCGTTAGGCGATGTCGAACGGACCGAACCGCTGGCGCGTCAGACTCTGGAGGAAGGCCGGGCGCAAAACGAACCAAAGTTCATTCATTATTCGCTTCATTATCTCGGTGATTGCGCGCTGTGGCGCGGCGATGCGGCAGCTGCGGTCGGAATTTACGCCGAAAGTCTTCGTGCCGCGCTGGATTACGGTAACGAGATGGAGGTTGCTATCGAGATGCAGGGAATGTCGATGGGTCTTGCTGGTTCCGGAAAAGAAGTTGAGGCTCTTCAGCTTTATGGTGCGTCCTGCGCCCGAAATGACGAACTGCAAACCAGCGCAGCGGACGAGATCGCATTTTGGGTGGAGCTGCGGCGTCGTTACCTTTCACCGGCGCGGGACCGGCTCGGGAAAGTTGCGGCAGACAAGGCGGAAGCGGAAGGGCGCGCTATGGTATGGGAACGAGCCGTTGCCTTTGCATTCGAATGTTCGAGAAAAGAAGCCCTGAATATTAGGGAGTGAATTCGAAAACGTGGCGCAACTGAATAAAAGATGATGCCCAGATCATTGCTCAAGATATTTGTTGGATTGGCAGCGTTCCTGGTAGCGGCAACTTTTGCGGCCCAAGCCGGCATGGAACGCATCGTCTCCAGGTATACCAGCACCGCGCGGGTAAAAAGTCTCTCCTACCAGGAAGCGCGCGGTGAAGGCGTGGATGG
>DATFCK010000152.1:0-3154 GCA_035253185.1 Chthoniobacterales bacterium
CCGGGGAGCGCACGCTTGTAGCGTGCCGGCGACGGCATTCTGCCGTCGCGAACTTTTCGCTCGCGTGGCGTCCTGACTGTGCCCGAGGCGTCACGCTAACTGCTTTATTTCAGGAAGTTCGTGCTCGCAGGATGCGAGCACCAGCACGGTGAAAGCGTGCGCTCCCCGGAAATCAAACATTGCGCTCCTCCGCAAAGCGCGCGCTGAGTTCCCGCCGGCTGATTTTGCCCCGCTCGTTAACCGGCAAACGGTCGAGCAGGAAAATGCGTTTGGGCACCTGCCAACCGCTCAGTCGTTGCCGACACATCTTGAGCAAATCGTTTTCGGATAGGCCAGAGCTTGCCACCACGCACGCTGCTACTTCCTGATGTCGCAGCGACGAATTCCTGCCGAACACGATCGCCTCACGCACGCCTGGCACGGTTAACAATTCCGCTTCCACTTCAGCCGGGTTTACCTTTTTCCCCGCCACGTTAATCAGATCGGAAACGCGTCCCACAATCTTCCAGCCATTCGCGGTTCGAATGAGTAGATCGTCCGGCGTGAATCTGCCCTGGCCTAACTTCGCTTCATCAGGCTCCGGAAAATACCCGTCACCCGCAGCCTCGCTCTGGACCCGGATCTGAGTTGCGCGCCCGTCGTCGGGTTGCAAACGCTCGAGCCGAACACCCTCCAGCGGCGTTCCCACCAAGCCATCCTCCAACGAACTGGCATCGCGATCGTAACAAATCCCGCCGCATTCGGAGGAACCGTAGAATGAGTGAATACCTAACGAAAATTTATCGCGGAATTGTTGCGCTATGGCACCGGTCAATGGCGCGCCGGCAGATATACAGAGACGGATTTTGCCCAACGATGCCTGGTCGGCCATTTCATTAAATGCCTGATAAAAAACCGGCATTCCGGGAAATACAGTGGCGCCGGACCGATGAAAGTTGTGCACCACCGCCCGCGGCAATCGATCGCTGCTCAACGCCATTGGCACGCCGCGCACCAGCAAAGGCGTCAGCAGATTACTGAAACCGTAGGAATGTGAGATCGGGATTACGCCGAAATTCAAATCGTGTTCAGTGATTCCCATGGTGTCGCAAATCTGGACGCAGTCGGCGATTAATTGTTCGCTGCGAAAGCGAACCGCGCGGGGAGCGGCGGTTGTGCCCGACGTTAGTTTCAGCAGAGCCGGAAGATGTTTTCCCCATCCAACCCCCTGGTGGGTCAACCCAGCGACCGCCGGCTGGCAATCGTTAGGCGATTTTTTGCCGTTGGCTGACGCGGTAACCAATCCAGACGCCCTGCAGATATCGAGCGCGGTCGTTCGGTCCTGCGAACTAACCGATTGGTCGATCGGCAACATCACCGCTTGGCGCCGAAGACAGGCCAGAAAAATGGAGGGCCAATCAGGATGGTTACCGATTTGGACGGCGATGACCTGGCCCGGCTCGAAGGATTCGAGCTCACGGTAAAAGCCCTGAGCGCGTTGCTCAATCTGGTCGAATGTCCGCGAAACGTCGCCATTTTCGTCCAAAACGGCGGGCAAATGGCGCCGGCGGTGAAGCGTTTCTTCCCAAGCGGCAAGTAATGGATCAGAGAACGTCATTTGTGTGCAATGAACCCCGTTTCAAGCGGCCCTTGGGCGCGACATCTGTATAATACCCCATCACCCATTCGGCCAAGCTCCTCAGGAGCGACATGAACCATCGACCCTACCGCTCCTCGGGAGCTAATTTTTATTTAACCAGGGATCTATAAACATGTCGCGCCTATGGCGCTGCCCGGGCGGAAAATCGATCGGGAGATGTAGTTGCGGAGCAGCCTCTTCGTGGTTACATTCCGCGCTCCTTTTGGGACCATGAAAGCGGACATCCATCCTGAATATCTCGAGACCGACATCGTGTGCGCGTGCGGAGCGGTTTACCATACCCGCTCGACTCGTCGTGACATCAAAATCGGTATCTGCGCCGCTTGTCACCCGTTTTTCACCGGCGAACAGAAGTTCGTTGATACCGCCGGACGGGTCGAAAAATTCGCCCGCCGTTACGGCAGCACCAAGGCAGCTCGCAGCTCCAAAGCTTAGCTAGTTTCTGTAGCCGCCTCGCTGGGTCGAGGCGCTCTCGAACACGGCGACACAGCGCCGTGGCTACAATTCGCACATGGATTTCACAGCTCTAATTGAACGTAAACGCGAACGATTCACTGAGCTTGATCGCGAAATTGCCGATCCCGAACTGTTTTCAAATCGTAAACGCGCGCAGGAACTAATGCGTGAGCGCGCGGGGATCGAACAACTCCTGACCAAATGGGATGAGCTCGAAGCTGCCCGCAAGCAACTCGATGATAATCGCGAACTCTCCACCTCCCGCGATGTGGAAATCGCGGCCATGGCCGATGACGAAATTCCGGATCTCGAAAAGCGCGTAGCCGATCTCGAGCGCGAAGTGCAAATCGCGGCGTTACCGGCCGACGAAACGGAGGAGCGCGACGCGATCATTGAGATTCGCGCCGGAACCGGTGGTAACGAGGCGGCCATTTTCGCGGCCGATCTATATCGAATGTACAATCGTTATGCCGAATCAGCCGGGTTGAAGACCGAAGATTTGGAATCCAGTCCGTCCGAGCTCGGTGGACTCAAAGAAGTTATTTTCAAAGTCTCGGGCGAGGCAGTGTTTCGGAAGCTTCGTTATGAAAGCGGGGTCCACCGCGTGCAACGAGTGCCGGCAACGGAAGCGCAGGGCCGCATTCATACTTCCACCGCAACGGTGGCGGTTTTGCCGGAAGCCGAGGAGATCGAGCTCGAAATCAACGAGAACGACGTGCGTACCGACATCTATCATTCCGGCGGCGCCGGCGGCCAGAACGTCAACAAGGTGGCGACGGCGGTCCGCCTCACCCACCTGCCGACCGGCATGGTCGTGGTGTGCCAGGACGAGCGCTCGCAGCTTAAGAACCGCACAAAGGCGATGGCGGTGCTGCGCGCGCGGCTGCTTGATCAAAAGCAGCAAGAGCAGGAGCGCGAAATCGCCGGATCGCGCAAGCAGCAGGTCGGGACAGGCGAGCGCTCGGAGAAGATCCGGACGTACAACTTCCCGCAGGACCGGCTCACGGATCATCGGGTGGGACTGACAGTACACAACCTGCCGCGAATCCTGGACGGCGA
>DATFCK010000153.1:0-2523 GCA_035253185.1 Chthoniobacterales bacterium
TCGAAGCGGGCTCATTCGATTTCATCATCGGCACGAACGTGCTACATGCCGTGGCCGACCTGCGCGCGACGCTCCGCAATCTCCATGATTTGCTGGCACCGGGCGGTTCGCTGGTTTTCATGGATGTCGCTACCCCGCAACTGTGGACCGAAGCGGTTTTCGGCCTAACGAGCGGCTGGTGGCACTTCACCGATCGCGATCTGCGAACGGTTCATCCATTGCTTGGCCGTTCGCAATGGGAGGCGTTGTTGCGTGAAACCGGTTTCACCGAGACCGCGTCGTTGCCGGGTTTGATGGGATCGTACGGGGAAGGCCAGATGGCCGTTTTGGCGAGAAAAGCGTGGGACCAACCGGCCGCAGCCCATGAGCCCGTGGCGCAGCCGGCGGAAAAATCGTGGCTCATCTTCGCAGATAAAGGCGGCGTTGGAGCCGCACTGGCTGATCGCCTTCGCGAAGCTGGTGCGCGTTGCCGGATCGTCTCGCGCAGTGACGCATTCAGCGCACATGAAGTCGATGCGTTTACGGTCCGAGCAGAAGCTTTAGAGGATTGGCAGCGACTTTTCTCCGCGCTCGACGAATCCGAGCCTGAGCGAATCGTTTATCTGTGGAATCTCGATACCAGCATTGGTGATGACGGTGTCATGGGCACTGATGCGTTGCTCCATCTTGCCCAGGCGCTGGATGCAGCCCGCCCAACGACCAAACTGCGCATCGATTCGGTCACTCGAGGCGCGCAACCGGTTGGCCGCGATTCTCAACCGACGGCGGTGGCCCAGGCGCCGGCAATCGGTTTGATGCGGGTTATTCTTAACGAATACACGACCTACCTTTGTCGCGCGATCGATCTACCGCCCGCACCGTCGGAGGCCGATGTGAATCTGCTGTGGAGGGAATTGCTGCGAGCGGATTCGGAGCGCGAGATTGCGTTCCGCGGCGATGCCCGCTACGTCCAGCGGCTCGATCGCGGTCGCCCTCACATCGAGCGAGATCTCGACGCAACCGTGCCGTTACGTCTGCAATCACGGGAGCGCGGTCATCTCGACCGCTTGAATTTTGCGCCATTCGTCCAACCAGCCTGCGCTGCAGACCAGGTGGTGATCGACGTTAAAGCGGCAGGAATGAATTTCCGCGATGTGCTCAAAGCGCTTGCGCTTTATCCCGGTGAAGCGCCGGATGCGCGCATTTTTGGAGATGAAGTTGCCGGTATCGTTTCTGCCGTCGGCTCGCAAGTCAGCCACGTAAAACCGGGTGACCGCGTGTTCGGTCTGGCCGTGTTCGGTTTAGCCACCCAAACGATTGCCCGCGGCGGCGACGTGTGTCGGATTCCTAACGATCTGTCATTTGAGGAAGCAGCCACGCTTCCGGTGGTGTTCATGACCTCCTGGCATGCATTGAAAAATGTGGCCAGGCTGCGAAAAGGTGACCGGGTCCTGATTCATGCCGGTGCCGGGGGCGTAGGCATGGCGGCAATACAAATTGCCCATCATTTTGGCGCAGAAGCGATCGCCAGTGCAGGGAGCCCGGCGAAGCGGGCGCTGCTGCAGACGCCCGGCGTTAAGCATGTGATTGATCCGCGCCGCGGCGATTTCGCTGAAGCGGTGATGCAATTGACTAACCGCCGCGGCGTTGACGTCGTGCTCAATGCCCTGGCCGGGGAAGCCATTCCAATGGGGCTCTCCTGTCTGGCCGAGTTCGGCCGGTTCATCGAAATCGGTAAACGTGACATTTACCAAAACTCGCGGATCCCGCTGCGGCCGCTGCGAGCCAATGCATCTTTTCACGTGGTGGCGATGGATGCCGTTTTTGCGGGGGACCAATCGCTGACCCGCGAAATGTTATCTGAAATTGTTGATCTGGTCGAAAAGCGGGCGTTGCGGCCATTGCCGTTCCGGGCATTTCCGGCGAATAGCGTCGACGTCGCGTTCCGGTTGATGGCAGCCGGAAAACATATCGGAAAAGTTGTCGTTTCATTCGCGGATGCATTCGTGCCGCGCCGCGGTGAACCGATTGCACCAAAGTTCGAAGTAAAACCTGACGGCGCGTATCTCATCACTGGTGCGTTTGGGGGATTTGGCAAAGTTTTCGCGCAGTGGCTGGTTCACTCCGGTGCCCGTCATCTGGTTCTTTCCAGCCGCAGTGGAGCGTCCACGCCTGAAGCCGAAGTTTTTGTGAAAGGCCTCCAGGATCGCGGCGTCACCGTGCAAATCGTGAAGGCGGATGTCGGGTCGCCTAACGACGTCAAGCGCCTGTTCCAGGAAATCGAACGTGCCGGTCAACCGCTCCATGGAGTATTTCATCTCTCCATGGTGATTGATGACGCGCCGCTGCCATCTTTGAGTCGCGACCGGATGGCGAACGTCATCGGCCCCAAAGCATTTGGGGCCTGGCTCCTCCATCAAGCCACCACCAAAATGGAACTGGATTGCTTTGTCATGTTCTCGTCCGTGTCGTCGATTTTCGGTAATCCGGCGCAGGGCAATTATGCGGCTGCTAATGCTTTTCTCGATTCACTTGCACATCACC
>DATFCK010000154.1:0-8028 GCA_035253185.1 Chthoniobacterales bacterium
CCGCGATTTGTCGAAGCATGTCCGGCATAACGAGGCCACTCATGGTTGCCGCTGCCAATACCGCAACCAGGCCGAATCCGAAGACGATCAGGCCCAATAACGCCAGGCGTGCGGGCGAATCGATCCGGCGGGTAAGCGCGAGACCTCCGGCAAAAGATATCGGTAATCCAAAAAGGGCGAGCGCGTGAACACCCACGATTATGGGAATCAATCGTTCAAACTGGGCGGGCGAGAGATGATGTGAACCTCCGGCGGGATGGAAGGTTAAGGTGAGGATTCCGAATACTGCTCCCAAAATAAGAGCCAGACCGCCGAGTCGATTATCGTTCATGCTGTAAGTTTCGGTACTTGCCCGTTATACTTCCAGTTCAGGTATGAGCGGAAACCGAACAGAGGTGCGGCCGGTGTTCGATAACGGCGCCGACTCGCCTAAGAAAGAAGATCGGCGGGTGCGACGAACCCGTGATCGCCTTGGCGACGCCCTGGTCGAATTACTGGTCGAAAAACCATTCGATGATATCACCGTTCAGGAAGTCCTTGATCGGGCAAAGGTCAGTCGCTCAACTTTTTACAGTCACTACCGCGACAAGAACGATCTGTTCCTCAGCGATTCCGACGAATTTTGGGAAAAATTCGCCAATGCGTTGGTACAACGCGGCGACAAATCGGAACGGATAGCACCGGTGCAGGAGTTGTTTGGACACGTGGCGGATGTCCGGCCTTTTTACAACGCGCTGGTCGAATCAGGAAAAATTCAGGACGTGTGGGAGCTTGGTCGTGAACATTTCGCCCGTGGAATTGAAAAACGGTTAGGCCAAGTGTCGCGGGCCGGCCGGGTTCCGGCGGATCAACGTGCCGCAATTGCGCATGGCCTGGCCGGCACCCTTTTTTCGTTACTCGATTGGTGGATTCGGAACGGAACGGGCCGATCTGCCAAGGAGATGGACGAACTCTTCCATCAAATGGTGTGGGCCGGCTGTACCAGCGCATTTCGTTAGGCGCAGCCTGGTATGTGTTTAATTAGCGCCAAAGGCGCGTGTTCAATTCGAGCCTGCGGCAACGCCCCAGGTCAGCATCAGTTCACAAAGGTCAGCGCTGTAAGCGCGATTCAATGATTGAGCACACAGAGTCCATTCACGAAGACCAATTGAATCGCGCCTTCAGCGCTTCTGTCCGAATACCTTCAATACCTGGGGCGTTGCCCCCCGGCTATGGTTTATTCGCGCCCTTGGCGCTAAACACATACACGCCTTTGGGCCGGGTGAACGAGCCAACGGTCTCCAGCCGGCCGTTTCAACCGCTTATCGCTTCGGCGATAGCATAATGTTCGAAGCATGAAAGCCGTTAAAACGGCTAGGCGTCGTGAGGTTTCGAGTCACCGGGCTGAAGCCCGGTGCTAATGAGAGCGGCGGCGGCTGAACCAACGAACCGCAATGCGATCAGGGCGTAAAATCCTGGTTCTTCTTCAATCGCACGCAAAATGCCGCCAGCAAACGGGCCGTATTCTCCAAGTCTTCCAGCGATAACAACTCGTTAGGCGTGTGCATGTACCGCAATGGAGTCGAAAGAAGTCCCGTGGCCATGCCGCCGCGCGAAAGTTGCATCACGTTGGCGTCGGTGCCGGTGCCCCTTGCCGCCGATGCCACCTGATAGGGGATCTTTTCTTTCTCGGCTGCGGCCACCAGCAAGTCGAAAACGTGGGGATTAATATTGGCTCCACGATAAATCATCGGCCCTTTGCCGACGTGGAAATCGCCCGCCCGTTTCTTCTCGATGCCGGGAGTATCGGTTCCATGGGCGACATCCAACGCAATTCCGACGTCCGCTTCACTTGAAAAGGCGCTCGCGGTGGCGCCCCGCAACCCGATTTCTTCCTGCACCGTCGATACTCCGATCACGCAACCGTCAAACGCCCGTTTGTGAAGCAGCCTCAGCGTTTCGGTAACGATCCAGGTCCCCATTTTGTTATCGAACGCCATGGATACGGCCCGATCATTAGCTAAATCGACGTAGGGCTGGACAAAAATGCCGGCGTCACCAATCGTCACCAGCTTCAGCGCGTCCTTCTTGCTGTTCGCCCCGATATCGATGTAAAGATCGTGAATCTTCGGGACGCGTTTCTTGTCCTCGTCGTCCATGAGATGAATGGCTTTCCGTCCAATCACGCCGGGAACGAGACCTTTTCGCGTCATGATGGATACCCGCTGGGAGGTAGCCACGACCGGGTCGACTCCGCCGATTGGGTCGAGATGTAAAAAACCCTCGTCGGTGATGTGATTCACCAGGAACCCGATCTGGTCACAATGGCCGGCCAGCATGATGCGGGGTTTTCCAGACAGGTTCCGAATCCCAAAGACGTTGCCCATCACGTCGGTGCGCACTTCATCGCACCATGGTTTGATTCGCTGCCGCACCAGCTTTTGTACGTCGTGCTCGTAACCGGACGGGCTTGGGGTTTCGACCAGGAGCTTGAGAAAATCTTTGCTATCGGCGTTCATGTTCCCCTTTCATTAGCACCGGCCTTTCGCCCGGTGAACAGAAAAAACAACAGACCCCGCCGTTGTCAGCCGGTTTTGCCGAATGGATATCGAATCGTTAGGCTCGGTGGGGCTAAACCGGAACTCGTAATTCTGGCGTCACTGATGGTCCTCTGGTAGGATTTCAGAGTTGAAACCCGGATTCATCGCCGCCCTGAGCTTGGTGATAATTGCCACCAGTTCGCCGGTAACGAACGCCCAGAACATCAGGATCGCGGAATTCAAAACACTGATGATGCAACTGGCGCAGGCGTGGAACGATGGTGACGCCAGAAAAGCGGCCGATTGTTTCAGCGAAAACGCCGTCTACAGCGAGCCGCCGGATAAGCAGCTTTATCGCGGACGCGACGCACTGTTCAAATTCTTCGGTGGCGACGAAGGTCGTAAGCGGTCCATGAAAATGACATGGCACCATTTGATTTTCGACGAACAACAGCAACTCGGGGCCGGTGAATTCACGTTCGAATACGGCGGAAAAGTTCACGGCGTTGCGATGGTGAAAATTAGAGCCGGCAAAATCCATAACTGGCGAGAATACTGGTATGAGTCAGCCTTGGATTGGAATGAATTCGTGAGACAGAATCCGTTTTAGCGGCGGCGAACCCGGCGCCGGGCGGCGGCCGTTCCATTCCCGACGACATTCACGGAATGAACCGGCTCACTGCAAATTAGGGAAGTAAGCGGTTGCCGGCCTACGAACGCGCGGTACGGTGCGAGCCGTGGGGTTGCTAATTAGTTTGCGAAAAATATTGGCGCTTTTTGCTTCCGCCGCGTTCATGGTGTCTGTGGCATCTGCTTCGGCGGACGGGGTTTATCAGCGAACGAAGGACGAAAAGACGCTGGTTTGGAATGACAACCCCAAGCCGGGTGACGTTGCCACCTGGTCCGGGAAACGCGATCGCGACGGCTATGCGGTCGGTTTTGGAACGTTGACTTGGTACTCGAACCGGTCCGGTGGCCACGACTCGAAGGGAACCGTCTTTGCCTCATTTTTCGGCAACATGATCCGCGGGAAACTGGATGGTCCGGTAAACGGGCATTCCAAAGGGGTGACCGGCCACGCAATTTTTAGTCATGGCAAACGCATCAATCGATGGGCGACGGGGCCGGTGCCATCGTGGAAGGTGCCGAATGATGTTGCGGAACCGGAGGCCGGCGCGGTAACAAATCCGACCACGGAACAAAGTACGAAGCGGGAGTTCAATCCGCCACCACCCAGTTATCAGCCAGGCGTTTCAGAGCGGCCAGTCCCTGACTATGGTACACTCGCAAAACAAGATGCCGTCCAAACTGAAGATGTGCCCGAAGAAGGGCCCGCCGACAGCGCTCAAACTTCGCCGGCCTCACCTCAGAATAAGCCCAAGCTCGAAATCGACGATTCGCTGCGATCTTTAACCGGACCGCCGCCGTCGTTAGGCGGGAGCGTGCCGGATAACGCGTCTCGCCCAAATAAGGACGACGGATCTGATGATCCGCGCCTGGAAAAACACGATGCCATCGGGGTGGCCGATGAGGCAGCGCGGACCAAAGGGTATGATATTAACCAATACCAGCGGGCTGAGCCCCAGTTCGATGCCATCGATCAAACGTGGTCGGTGCAATATGAATCGAAATCACCGGCAGCGAAGCGTTTTACGGTTGCGATTGACGACAAAACTGGTCGAACCGCCGTAGTGGGGCCGCGGTAATCGCCTAACTATTCGTTGTCCGATTCGTCCGGTTGTTCGCCGGCCTGATTTTGTGGCTGGTCGGACTCTTCCATTTTGCCATTGGTAAGGTCAATCGTTTGCGACGTGGATTCGATCTTGACCACCATTCGACTGAACTTCCAATCGCCGGCGAATTTCTCCGAATTAGCGTAAATTGTTGCTTTTCCTTTCGGGCCGGAGATTGGAATCGTCAGCTCACTGGTTCCGGAGCCGCCGCTGACTTCAGTTTTTCCGAGGACGTACCAGGCTTCTTTAATCGGAGTGCCGATTGCGTCGATTACGCGCTGGTCGGCTTTGGCTCGCGCCAGGGCGGTCTTGTAGGCATCGCTCGATTTGATTGCGCCAAAGACGGTCAACATGATGACCCCGATGAATGCGGCGAAAAGCACAATGATGGTCACGCAACCGGTGGGAACGAACCACAACCAATTGCGAGACCACCATCCGCGACGAACTGGCGCAGGAGTTGAGGATGGGGTTGGAGGCGGCTGAGAAGGTGAAGTGTCCACAGGAGCCGGGTACTACATTAACCGGCCGGTTTGTCGAGGATGGAAGGCGGATCGGGCACTGATCGGTCCTGGATTTTATGTAATTCACGGTGACCGGCTCAGAAAAGTGCTGCGTTCAGAACGATCAGTGAGTACAACTGGGAAAGCGGCCCGTTTGAGCGTGGGCTTGCTCTTCCGATGCTTGATCAACGCAAACGAATCGTCTTAATCGACGACCATGCAGTCGTTAGGCAGGGATTGGAACGGCTGCTGAATCTCGGAGACGAGTTTGTGGTTTGCGAGGAGGCGGGGAATGCCGAGGAGGGGATCGAGATGGTCCGCGAGATGCAACCCGACGCGGTGGTGGTCGATATCGAACTTCCGGGGGCCGACGGTATCGAGCTTACCCGGAGTTTACTCACCGAGTTTCCCCATCTCATTGTGATCGCGCTTTCTGCCCACGAAGAGCCGGAGCTGGCAATACAGGCCATGAACGCCGGCGCGATGGCTTACGTGATCAAGAGCGAAGGCATCGACGCCCTGCTGGGGGCGTTACGAAATGCGTTTAATCGCAAACGCAGTTTTGCCGTCCTGGAAAAGTTCGGCCGAATCGTCTAGCTTTGTTCGTTAGGCCAATTGGTCGAGCAGCAGACGCAGTTCCTTTATATCGAAAGGCTTTTCGATCATCACATCGACATCGAGATCTTCGTAGGCCGATCGAACCTCAGGTGAAAGATGAGCCGACAGTACCATGATCTTGCCAGCGAACGGTCGTTTGCGGATTTCGTGGACAAGTTCCACTCCGGTTAGTTTCGGCATCTTTTGATCGATGATGATTACATCGTAATGCCCCGGATCGGCGTCAATTTTCGCCAGCGCCTCGGCCCCGGTGTCGGTGCCGGTGACCTCATAGCGTGATGCTCCGAAAATGAAGCGCATCGATTCGGTAATCGAAGGCTCGTCGTCGACCGTAAGAATCTTCAATGCTGTGCCCATAGTCGTTTGGTCGGAGCAGCAGCGTTCGTACCGGGAAAAGAGGCCAGGCAAATCCCCCGGTCTAGGGAACTGGCGCTGAAGCACCTGGAAAAGTAGATTCCGAGAGCACTCGTCGATCGCCTATCCGGCGGGTAACCCGATCCCGATCAAGTCTTTCCAGCAACGGAATTGCGACCCGCCGCGATGTTCCCAGCGCTTCCCGGAGCTCGCTGACGGTCGCGCTTTGCTTTGCCCGCAGGCATGTGGAAACGATCTGCTTTCCGCGATCGAATCCTTGACGCGACAAAAGAAGGTCGGGACTGATTTCGACAACCTCGCCGTGCTCGATTAGGAATCGCGTCGCCTGGCGTCGACTTGCATCAGACGCAATTTGAGCGCGGGCCGGCGGATCAAGCAGCTTCTCGGTCAACAATTTCAGTATCTGTTTCGCTGCCTCCTCAAGTTCTGTCGGCAAACTCGGCCGGTGCGACGCGCGAGCGATCATCGATCCGCGCTGCGAAAAACCGTTTCCGCAGAGGTTCTCGATCAGGGCATTGATTGTTTCAGCCGAAAGTTGTGGAAATGCGCTCCGGAGCTCGGTTAGCTCGAATCCTTTTTGGGCGGGATTTTTTCGGTGCGCTTCATCTATGAGCCAGGCAGCGCGGTCTCGAATTGCCTGCCATGAATGGATTTCGGCGACCGTATCTGCCTGCATGATAATGCGCCGGCTTTGTCCCAGTTTGATTACCGCGGCTTCAACTTCTTTCGCGCTGAAGCGCGAATTTCTCAGAAGCTCTGAGATACGAGCCGGGCCGCCCCGGATCAGTTCTGTTTCAACATACACGCTGACATCGTGCGGATTTTCAGCCCGTGCCATCAGCCCCTGCGATTGACCGGCACTCAGCGACTTGGTCACGTTCGTTTCCAGGATGATTCCACCGGCAATGGTATGTTGTTCTGATCGGTCACGAAGCACATATCGATCGCCGGCAAACGCCAAAATCGGATGGGCCATTCGAAGCTGCCCCAACGCGGTCTCGCCTGGTTGAAGCGGATGACCATTTGCAAGAATGAGGACCGCCGGAATCCGGTCGGTGCCGTGATGAAGATAAACGTTAGTCCCGGACTTGAGCGGACGGGATGCTCCCGGTGACGAAACTGATCGGGCGTGCTTTTCGACCGCCACATTTACGGCCGATGAGGCCTCATAACGCTCAGTCGTTAGGACCGAACCCCGCAACTCGCTGAGCTCGGCCACGCTTTTCGGAACATCCGACAAATTAATGCCGGTCCGCATTCCTGGTTTTGCCGCTTGAATTCCGGCACGGTGAGTCTGCACTGATCGAACCCGGGTCGGTAAATTGCCCGGTTGCAGGAATGCAGTGGATCCTGCGGCGACACTTCCGCCGGAAAGAGTGCCGGTCACGATTGGGCCGATCCCGGGCAGAGTAAATGCACGGTCGATGAACAATCGAGGCTTGCTGAAGTCGATTTGCGGCTGCGCGTTTTGCATGGCCACGCCCAGCGTTCGCTTCAGGTCAGGAATGCCGGCACCGGAGCGGGCCGACACGGCAACGATCTGAGACCCTGCGTATGGTGTCGATAATAGTTTCTCGGTGATCTGCTCGGTCGCCCGGTGCGGATCAGCGAGGTCGGATTTGTTCAATGCGACCAGTATTTTCGGCACCCGCAGGTAACTCAGTATCTGGAAGTGTTCCTCGGTTTGTGGCATCCAGCCGTCATCCGCAGCGACGACCAGCAGCGCCAGGTCGATCGATCCGAGACCAGCGATCATGTTGCGAACAAAGTCTTCGTGACCAGGAACGTCGATGATGCTGATCGAAAGGTCCGTGTCGGATCCGTTAGGCGAGAAATGCAGATGAGCGAATCCGAGGTCTATGGTGATTTCCCGCGCTTTCTCTTCCGGCAACCGATCCGGATCGGTTCCGGTTAGGGCTTTTACCAGGGCGCTCTTGCCGTGGTCCACGTGGCCGGCAGTCGCAACCACAAAGTGTTTTTCAGTCACGGGGAAGAAACTTCTGTTTCGGTGCTGGCACTGCGAATCGCGTCCACGACCACATCGTCCTGAGACGGAAAAATAGTTCGCAAATCCAACTTCACTGAACCCTTGCCGATGTAAGCGATAATTGGCGGGGAAAAGCCTCGAAGTTTGGTCGCCAGGTCCTGAACCGACATATTTTCGGGAACAATGTCGATGGTTACCGACGGGATGACCGATTGGGCCAGGGAACCGCCGCCAACGTTACCGCTGCCGCGACCAACGCTGATTTGCAATGGTAACCCGCGCAATCGCACCAG
>DATFCK010000155.1:0-5354 GCA_035253185.1 Chthoniobacterales bacterium
GATTTTCCAGCATGATCCGGCCTTGCGGAAATTGCGGTGTCAATTTTTCGAAATCGGTAGGCGGCGTCCACTGCTCAACCGGCTGATGTTCAATCGTCGTGATCTGATCCAGAACGAGCGATCGTTCGCGGTCTCGCGGCAGTCGCACCGTCCCGGCCAGCTGCTGTCCGGGACGAAGCTCATATTGCTGAATCAGGGTCCGCGGGACCGAGACATCTTCGGGAACAGCCAGGAAGTTCAGGCGCGGGGATCGCAGAAAAGCGGCGGCCTCACCCTGTTCCAGGAAGCCCTCGGTTGTTACCACCGAACCGCGACCGAGTCCCGCCCTAACGAGATCGAGAATATGCTGATGCCGGGAGCGGCCGGGAAATAACCGCAAATCCAGCTGCCGCGCCAGAGATTGCAGCTGCTCGGAGGAATAATCCTGCAGCGCATTGATATCGAGCGGCGGCGCCGGTTTCGCCGGACGGACATCATCAACCGCCCCGCTATTCTGCGATACGCCTTCTCCGTCGTCCACTTTCGCTGCCTCCTCAGCCGGCTCGCTGTCCAAACGGTCGTCGTCTACTTCACTATCCATTTCAGTCCCGTCCAAAGTTTGACCAGATCGCGAGTTTGCGCTTCTAGAATTGGCTGACCGTCGTTATTCCAAACCAGGTGATCGGCCTTCCTTATTTTTTCTGCTAACGGCATCTGTGTCTTTATCATCTCAATCGCTTCCGTCCGGCTTAGCCGGCTCGTCGGCGCCTCCCCCGCGCCTGCGGGCGATCGTCTTGCCAGCAATCGCTGGAGTTGAACGTCCGGCGAACACGCCACCACCACCACTCGATCGCACAAAGTTTCGCCGCCCGTTTCATACAGAAGTGGGATGTCCGCAAAGAAAAAAGAGTTGCGATGTCGTTTCGCTTCTGCGCTCCACTGGCTGCGGATGCGCGGATGAAGAATCTGTTCGAGCGCTCGCCGTTTGGCTCCGCTCGCCAGTATTATTGCCCGAAGTTCCGCTCGATTCAAGTTCCCTTCAGCCGAATAAAGATTTTTCCCAAAAACCTCTTCGATCTCTTTGCGAACTCCGGGATCGGTGGCGGTCAGCGATCGCGCCGCCTGGTCTGCATCAAAAAAAATGGCAGCCGGTATAAGCTGTTTGAGCAGATCACAAAATGTGGTTTTCCCCGTCGAAATTCCTCCGGTGATTCCGATGGCCGGCATTAGAGCAAGTTGAGAGTTGAGGGTTGAGAATTGAGAGACATTCAGGAAATGTCGATCATCATTGGCTAAGCGACTGCCGCGCGACGATGCCGCGGTGTGTATCACACTAGACTAACAAGATTCAAACGCAAAAGCCTCCGCCCCCTCGGTTGGGGAAACGCTTTGCCTCCGGTGCTGTAATCTGCTATTTTTTAATTCCTGGCAATGGAGTTTGCCTTCCCGTTGTTTGGGAGAACCGCCTGACCGTTTTCAGAGCTAATAACTCCTGTTGGCGCAGAAATGCGTAGACGGGAGTTTTTTTATGCTCGGTTATCTTTGGGTCTGTCTCGGTGGTGCAATCGGAAGTGGCGCTCGCTTCTGGGTGTCCGGATTGGTCGCCCAGCGTATCGGCCAAACTTTTCCTTTCGGTACGCTGGCAGTGAACGTTACCGGTTCTTTCTTCATCGGCATACTTGCCGGCATGAGTTTGCCGGAAGGCCGGTGGATGTTAGGCCCAGCGGCGCGTCAATTCCTTATGATTGGCGTTTGCGGCGGCTACACCACGTTTTCATCGTTTAGCCTGCAAACACTCAGCCTTGCCCAGGACGGGGAATGGCTGCGCGCCGCCGCTAACTCCATTTTATCCTTCGTCCTCTGCCTGATGGCCACATGGCTCGGGCACTTCTTGATTTCGCTGCTTAACAAAACCTAGGAGAGGCACATGCAAATACCTGAAGACGCGATGTCACTGCGGATTTTCATTGGCGAAAGCGATCGCTGGGAACACCGGCCACTGTACGAAGCTATCGTAATGAAAGCACGAGAGCGGCAGCTGGCCGGCGCCACCGTTCTGCGCGGCCCGATGGGATTCGGGGCCGCCAGCCGAATTCACACCGCCAAAATTCTGCGGCTTTCCATGGACTTGCCGCTGGTCATCGAAATCGTCGACAGCGAAGAGAAGGTGAAAAGTTTCCTGCCAGATCTGGAAGCGATGATGGGCGGCGGGCTCGTCACCCTTGAAAAGATCAAGGTGCTTCATTACCGGCATCAGCACCGCGACCAATGATGATGTTGATAATCCAAAACGTCTGGTTTGCAGCCGCGACCGGGATGAAACTTGTTTTTATCGCCCGTTTTTTTCGATTGGGACGGTGTGGTCTATCGCCTTAATTGAAAAAATACTGGTGCCTGGCCAGCTAACGACCGGCGAAACCGCAAATCCAGCAGATCGATTCGATAAATGTCCGGGAGAGGCTAACCCGGCCCCCCGTTTGGACCTGCCCGGGGCCTTCGTTAACCTCCGCAGTGTTCAAAATTCGTGCCCTGAATAAGATAGCGTTGTTGCTGGCATGAGCCCGTTCCGCGTTTTCATTCTCACGACCGTTGCGATGATCGCATTTGCCGCGAACTCATTGTTGTGCCGGGCGGCGTTGAGACACGGAACGATCGATGCCGCCAGTTTCAGTTCCATCCGCATTATCTCAGGCGCAATCGCGCTTTGGTTGATTCTGGTGATGCGTCACTCTAACCGTCGCCCGGCCGGCAGCTGGCGGTCTGCTGCCGCCTTGTTCGCTTACGTGGCCGCGTTTTCCTTCGCGTATAACACCCTATCAGCGGGTATTGGCGCGCTGTTACTTTTTGCCGCGGTGCAATCGACCATGATCATCTGGGGTTTTTGCAACGGCGAACGTTTTCATCTTCGCCAATGGATCGGCTTCGTCGTCGCCTGCGCCGGCCTCGTCCTGCTTCTGCTACCCGGAATTTCAACGCCGCCCCTAACCGGCTCGATTCTGATGCTGGGCGCCGGTGTGGCCTGGGGAATCTATTCGCTCCGGGGAAAGAAGGCCGGCGATCCAATTGCTGCGACTGCCGGCAATTTCCTGCGAGCAATGCCAATGACTCTCCTCGTTAGCGCACTTTTCCTGACGTTGATTAGAATCG
Organism: Chthoniobacterales bacterium; assembly: GCA_035253185.1. Classification (GTDB taxonomy): domain Bacteria; phylum Verrucomicrobiota; class Verrucomicrobiia; order Chthoniobacterales; family UBA10450; genus DATFCK01. Next base: position 3,127 of record DATFCK010000155.1, read on the forward strand.
ACACCCTCGGCGCAACCTACGCCGTCATTTCCGGCGCAATAACGTCCGGGCTCGGTTACGTCATCTGGTATTCAGCGCTGCCCTACCTAACGGCCACCAGCGCGGCGACTGTTCAATTGAGCGCGCCGGTAATCGCCGCCCTGGGCGGCATCCTCTTCCTGCATGAGTCGTTAACCTTGCGATTTCTGCTTGCGTCCGTCGCTGTGCTTGGCGGAATCGCGCTGGTGGTGATGAAACGGCCGGAACGGGTTTAAGCATGCGGCCTTAAACTACGCGTGAACGTGTCCAGGCCAGTGAACCACGCTCACGGCCACCGGTTTATCAAACCCCTTCAGCTTCATTTCGCCTAACGGATGAAAATGCAGTCCTTTCCCGATGCACAAATCTGCCACCACATTTGACACCAGGATTTGATCGGGCTCCGCATGCGAACACAGTCGCGCGGCCAGCTGCACGGTTGATCCAAAAATGTCCTTGTCTCGTTCCACCGGCTCGCCCGCAGCCCCGCCGATTCTTACCTTGATTGGCCAATCTTCTTCGTCCTGCCGGGCCAGCTCGCGTTGTATTTGAGTGGCACAACGGACCGCTGACGCCGCTGAAACAAACGAAGCCATGATTCCGTCCCCGGTATGTTTCACTTCGCGCCCGTTACAGGCGGTTAGGGCGTCGCGGACAATGGTGTCATGAGTGTGAAGCAGCTCCATCGCTCGATCGTCGCCTAACTTTTGGGTCAGAGAGGTCGATTCAACGATGTCGGTAAACAAGACCGTCCGAATGCCCGGATCGCGTTGCCCTAACGTTTCGCCCGGGAGCAAAGCCGCTCCGGCCGGATTTACTCCGCCGCCGCCGAGGAAGCCTTCGATCAATTCGGGCTGGACCTCGATAAGCTTGTCGGCCACCAAACCATGAGCCTCCCGGTGCACCTTGATGGCCGCTTCCTCGTTTGGCGCCTCGCACAGGCAGAAAATCTTACCGCAACTTTCGTTGAACCAGTATTTGCCGTATTTGACCCCGTACTTCTCCTGAACGTCCATGTCCGCCAGGTGCGCTTTGGCAACGTCGTCAGCGGTGCATCCATGGATTTCGTGAATGTCCATATAATACGGCATGGCTTTAATATGTCTGGGTTAGCGGCCTCGTCCAACGTCGTCCGCGTGCAACATAGGCACAGCCTTCATGTTGAATGGCTGACTTCGAGGTTCGCGGGTTGACGAAGAGTTTGATACACGACGCAATACCTCTCGGTAAGCTTTAGCAGCGTCGCGATTTGCTCGGGATTGGCGTCGGTATCGAGGTCGAAATGCAGGCGGATGTTGCGAAATCCTACCGGAACCTCCTTCGAGACACCGAGAGTCCCCCGAAAATCGAGATCTCCTTCCGCGCGAATCAGACCCTCCCGGACCGTGATGGCGAGAGCGGTAGCCACTGCGCCCAGGGTGACACCAGCACAGGCTACCAATGCCTGAAGCAACATGTCGCCCGAACAGGCGCTCATTCCGCCGCCGCCGGTAGCGGGATGCAACCCGGCTTCGACCAGCGCTTTTCCAGTCTCAACCTTACAAGTCATCTCCTCACCCATCCGCCCCTCCGCTTTCAGGGTAATAACTGCCGTCTCCGGCCGTTCCCGATATTGCTCCTTCAACGGCGCCTGCAACGCCTTCAACTCGGTAGCGTTCATCCTCTATCTATAGCGAAATTGCGGTCCGCAACCACCCATGCGCCACCCACTTTTCTGCTCACGATGGGATCAGCTGCTGATCTGGACCGCTGGTTGAGCAGTTTAACTGGCAACCCAACCTGGCCGGGGACTCGTTTTACGTGAAGAATCCGGACCCCGCCCGTACTTGACTGCTTAAAGCAGTCAAGTCTAACGAACCGCTTTTTGATTGAAGAGGTTACGTGCAATACCAAAAACTTCTCCACGCCGGTTTACATTGTCGCAAATGCCGGCTCTCATCGCGCGTACTTGACTGCTTAAAGCAGTCAAGTCTAACGAGCAATTCTTTCTGATTGAAGGCCGCCAAATCGCGCATGCTCAAAAAACTGTTCCCGCGGGCGGGCATTGTCGCGGGGGACGCTGTTTTCTTTAGCCCCGGACAACTCCGCTAAGCACTTGACTGCTTAAAGCAGTCAAGTCTAACGAGCACCTTCTTTCTGATTGAAGGCGCCAAATCCCGCATGCTCAAAAGTTGTTCGGCCCGGCGCTGCGTCGTCGCGAGGCGTTGTTC
>DATFCK010000156.1:0-10124 GCA_035253185.1 Chthoniobacterales bacterium
TTGAAATGGCCGTCGTACTTTCCCAGCATGCCGAGCTGATTCAGCACCGACGCAACTTCGAGCGAATTCGCCCCAAAAAAATCCTCGGCCAAGCGGAGTGCTTCCCGAAGGAGCGGTCTCGCTTCCCGATAACGTCCCTGAACCCGCAACCGGGCGGCCCGCCCGCTTAACGAGTGGACACGGTGCCCGGTTGGATCGGCAGCCGCCAGCACCGGCTTGAGTGATTTCACCGGAGCGCGTAGCGAATGCTTATTGCGCGCCGTGGCGCACAAGGGTCTCGTTATGCTGGAGGTCCGATCCGCAAACATGGGTAGCTGTAGCGCCGTTAGGTGCGAACTGGGATCTGTTGCCGATCTTGATGTCGTTGACAGGCCCTTGCCCTCCCTTGGCGTCCTTCTTCGATGCGAGATCTTGCATCCGTCGTTTGGTCGATCTTGGTTTGGATTTGGTTTTCATCGCGTGGTTTCTTTCCTGGTTGTCGGATGGCTTTCGTTGATTTTGTCCTCGGGTTCCAAATCATTGGCCCTTTAGGAGCACCCTTACTCTTTAAAGCGACATTTCGGGTCTTAAACCCATCACTTCTCCTGACAATTGCGCTCTTGGGACCGAGCACGGATTCATCCGGGAAAAATTGGTCCGTCGATTCGTCGTAGTGCTGGCAGAGAACTCTGGTATCGGCATAAGTTTGGAAGCCCAGTTCCTTTGCCTTGAGGAAAAAGTAATAATCTTCGCCGGTATCTACGTGGGCGGTCTGTCCGTTCTTTGAATGCGTCCAGTCCTGGACGAAGTAGGGAAAGCCGGCGCGGTCGAATGCATCGAACACCTGCATATCGATCAGGCAGCAACCCAGGCCCGAAGCATCGATCGGGAGGAGCTCTTCCGAGAGCTCACGCTTCCAGATAGGACCGTTACCGAACGTCTCAATCACCACCGGCGCCGATGCCTCGCTCTTCGTCCAGTAAATCCCGGAGACGATCGCCTTCTGGTGCCTCATCAGCCGGCTGACGGTGTCCGGCGGAAAAAAGACGTCGGTATCGACAAACAGCAGCCAGCGGCAATTGCGCTCCTGCGCCTGCCTAACGACCTGGTTGCGCAACGAGGCATAGCTTTGGGTGGGATCGGCCCTGAAATCCGCCATCGAATAGACCCACGTCCAGAATAGTCCGCCCGGCATATTGTGGGACGCGCTCAACACGTGCATCGCCCAGCGGGTAGGCACATGAAACTTTCCGATAAACCCGATCGCCAGCCCCACGCGTGGCTTGCCTGGCGGCACGACGCCGGGCCGACGACCGCGCCTGGCGACCCGCTGCCGGCCCCCGCGCGACCGAGAATCGCTGGATGCGATCGGTTTTTTCATGTGCCAGTCTCGGCTCCCGGGAAGGCCAAAGCCCCGGCGGGCCCGCTTCGGAAGCAGTCGGGTTAGTTAGCCACTAACGTCTCGTTATGTTGCCAGCTCGACCCGTGGACATGGGTGTTGGTAGAACCGTAATTGGCTGCTGTGCTGCTGCCGACCGAAGGTCCGACAATGTCGTACCACCCTCCGGCTTTCGGATCCTTTTTCGCGGCGAGGTCCCTGGTTCTGCGGATGGGCGTGGTTCGCTTTCGTTCTTTGAGGGCTTTGGTTTTCATCACTTGATTCCTTCCGTGTTTGTTTGGTTGACTGCTGATGTTGGCTTAATGGTGACGGTCGCGCACAAGTGTCTCGTTATGCTGGAAGTTCGATCCCTGGAGATGGGTGGCGGTCGCGCCACTGGACGCGCTGCCCAGCTTAGCCGACGCTTTATCCTGCCCGCCGGTAATCACGATATCGCTCATCCCGCCTGTGACGTTTTTCACGGTCGTTAGGTCCCGCAGCGGGCTGGACTCGGATTGAGCGCGGGATCTGGTTTGCCTGGTATGACTTGTTTGTTTGGTGAACTTGGTTTTCATGGTGTTGATGTTGTTCGTTGAGGTTCAGTTAGGCTCACCAGAGTTTGGTTGTGGTTTCCAGCGCGACCAATCTTGAAAACGAGGTTTGCGGTCGCCCTTGTCCGGCTCGCGGATTCTTCGTCGCGGCGAGGTCCTTTGAGCGCACCGCGAGCTTGGTTCGCTTCTGCTGCGTGTTTGTTTGGGTCTTCATGGCAGTGGTTGGTCGGCTTTTTTAGACCATTCTCGAAAACTTGGTTCTAACGGCCTAACGCCACGAGCGTTTCGTTGTGATTACCGGTTAGCGCCTCGCGGCAAACGACACTGTCCAAACGAAACTCTGTTGCATTAGCCGATTTTTCCCGGCTGAAGTTCCCTGCGATAGCATCGCTTTGCCCGGCCAGATCCTTCGGCCGAAATCTAAACTTCACTCGCTTCGGCGGCCGCCCGGGTAGGACTGCCATGGCAGCATCCCCCAACCCTGTCTCGTTGTGATTAAGCGCTATCCTGTCGTTATGATCTTTATCGCTCGACTCGCCGTCGACTCCGTCGAATTTGACCTCATTCCCCTTCTCTCTGCCGCCCTTCGGATCTTTTTGCACTTCGAGGTCCGTTATATGGATCGTTTCTTCTGATTTTGTCTGCGCTTTCTTAGTCATGGTGCTTAAGCTGTGAGTTTGGCTCTTCGTTAGGGTCGGAAGTTCTATTCCTTTTGTCCCTCACCGGCCTTACGAATCATCCGCCTCGCCTGATTCTTCCGGGTCTGCCCGGCCTTAGGATCCTTACTGATCTCGAGGTCTTTGAATCGGGAAGATTTGCATTCGTTAGGTTGTCTGGCTGAATTCGTTTTCATGTTGTTTGGTTTGCGGTTTAATCGACGGCACGGTTGTCACAATGGGCACTGCCCGAAATGAGTGTCGCCTTTCAGCAACAGAAGTTTGTTAGCCAGAATCTCTCGCGCGATCGCGCGCCCCGCTTCCAGGCCATCAGTGTTGCTGAACGGGAAGTGCAGCCCGCCGTAGATGCGGGAAATCCCGGCTTCTGCGGCCGCGGCGGAAAAGCTCGAGAACGAACGGGTCTGGCCGGCCGCGTTGGGATCGTTAGGATCTCCCGTTAGATTAAACGAGATTTCGTCGTTGCAGAAAAATCCGGCCAGAACAGTGGCCGCGGCCGCGCTGAACGAACTGTGCCCTGACCAGTATTCAGGCGATCCGGCGCTTGCCCGCGCCATCCAGCCAGGGTCGCCATCGGTCAGATCGTTCATATCACCGGGGGTGGTTGCTTCATGAATTGCGTCGACCGGGCGCCAGTGATGAAAGTCGTACTTGGTTAGGAAGGTTGGCGCCACGGTGTCAGCCATGGCCATTGTTTCCAAGGCCATCAGGCGGGTCGCATCCTCCAACCCGAGAGCGCTGCGACTCAGAACGTCGAGCGCGACTTGGACCCATGCTCCCGGAGGTTGAGCGGTGTTATTGCCTAACGCCCAAAATTTGAAGGTGGCATCCCTATGCGCGTTGGCCTCCGGCGTGTCGGTGGTGGGAAGCTTGTTGCCCAAAGTTTTCGTTACATAAAATGCGACCGCGTAATCGAGACTCATCAAGTCAGCCGGGCCTGGGCCCTTATAGACCAGCGAATTAGCAATGCCGAAGGGCTGCATGTTGCGATACTGCGGATTATTGAAGTTCCCGCGGAATTGTCCCTTCCCTGAGCCTGGCGGTTGCGGTGGCTCGGGCGGCGAAGACCCGTCGTTAGCTCGGGCCGCAACGACTTGAGCGCCAACATTCGCGCCCCACGCCTCTCCCTTTGCTACTCTATTATTGGATCCGAGCGCGGCCAGATCGTTGTCTCGTTGCATATCATAAATGGGGCTGCGATCCGGATACACACCTACTAGGACAGCATGCGCGGCCGCGACCGCCGCGGCATAAATATCGCCATCCGACGGCGCCCCGTTTGGACTAACCAGCGCCGAGGCGCGGTTGTCCTTCCCCTTGTGCCGGGACTCGATGCCGTTCACGGCGTCATACATGGCAATGTTGACCATCGCGTAAAGCCGCGCTGCGGCAGCGTCGATCGCATTTTTCGCCCGGACGGTAGTGATCGCCTGTTCGTTCCAGGTCCGGACGGGGTCGATCGCCGGCGCCGGCGCCGCTTGAGCGGTAATGGCGCAAGCCAGGCCGGCCAGAATCAGAGCTGCATTTCGATAAATCGGCGGAGAGTATTTCATAAATTAGCCTTGGTGATGGTTTGATCTGTCTCTACCGGGTTAAGCGAAAGGGCGGGGTAAAACCCACCATCCGGTGGAAAATTGTAGGAGATTCTGTCCCCGGGCGTTTTCGCCGGGAGAGCTTCCGAAGATTCCTGGCGGCCCTGGATCATGTTTGGGTGACGCGGAAAGAGCGCTTTTCGGAAGGTGGCGAGCGCTCGCTCGAAAGGCTTTTGCGGTTGGTCCGGCCGATCGAACTAAGAAAAAACGCCGCCGAATGGATGTCGAAGGCTTCCCAAACAAATTTTTGAACGCCCAAATGGTGGAGTTGCCGAGGGAAATCCGCTTTTTGAGATGGGAGGCACTCCTAACTTATCCAAAAAACGACAGGCAAACGAAATAACCCAATCTCCGAATCAAAGTTCCGCGGCAGGATAACGCGAGCGCGGCGATTCGGAACTCAACCTAAAGACCTATGCAAAAAGAAAAAGACGACAGCCGAAAAGAAAAAGGCACATCACCCAAGGATCTTGACCTAGCCAAAAGCGAACAGGACAAGATCAAGGGCGGAACGGTGGAAAAGCAGACGATTGAAAAACAGAACATCGAAAAGCAGAGCGTTGAGAAACACGGCAGACGGGGGACCCGCCGGCACAGGCAATAATCAGTCGCGGGACGCGGCTCAGGAACGACGGGAGCGGTGTCCCTTTGCGCCCGGTTTGTATTTGCGCTGAACAGGATTTTGTTCGAGCGCGCGAAAAAGTTCCTGGTACCGTCGGCAGCGAGGGCATTTCCCGCACGGCTTTCGTTGGCGGGCGGATATGCTATCGCACGTCCAGAGGTGTTGTCGCAGCTCCGGTGGCAATGTCGCCAATAATTGTTGCTTCGATCGCTTTCGCAACGGAAACGCGAAACGGTTTTTAGTGATAACGAACGGGCGCAGCGAACGGTGCAGATCATGGAAAGCTTTTAGTTCGGCGTCGGTGACGTTGTCATCCCGCACCATGCCGATGGCCATCTCGTCGAATTTTTCATTCAACATCGCCGAATAGGTGATGCCGACGAGCCCAAACGGGCCCCGATGTAAATTGTCATTCATCCCGTAGTTCCAGCGAAACCATCCAATGACCCCTTTGAACGAAAACCGGTATCGTTCGAGGAATGGCAACATGCGGTGAATCGCGCGCAGTTCCGCCGCCGTTTTTCCTACATTGGCCCGAAATGCAACATAACCGGCCGAAACCCGGTAACCGCGTTGCAAGTAATGCCAAATTAATGCGGTCGAATCGAGTCCGCCGCTCCACATCACATATGCTTTCATGCTCGGAATGACAGTTACTGCCTTGCGGTTAGGGGACAAAATCCCCACTCAATTGAAGAAGCGGAATTCCGCTGGTCAATCCCACCAAGTCGTTGGTTGATGGTACATTCTAGCCGGCTGCGGTCATGCCTGCGGCGTGACTAGACCGCTCATAGCTACATTGTAATTTAAAGCACTTACGGCTTCGATATTTGGATTTGATAGAGTTTGACCGGGCCGGTCGCGTTGGTGTCGGTCACCGTGCGCTCTTTTTCAGTGTCGGTTTGAAACGTGCCGGCAGAGGCATCCACGAACCGCTAGTCAGACTGCTGCGATACTCAGGCGTGTAGGTCCGGCTACTGAGGATTGGACCGAAGACGAGATTTTTTCGACCAGGTTGACCCGAGACCGCAATCCGCTGATTGCGAAGGAATTACTTCAACCCGGAGCTATACCGCCAAAAGCCGGGCGAATAACGAACTGGTTAGGGACGGGAATCGGTGACATTTCGCGGGAAGTTCGTATATTCAACACGTAAGAACCTCGAATGAGCGCCCAGGAAGCCTTAGCGCAACAGCAGGTCACCCAGCTCCTGGCTGACTGGCGTAACGGGGATAAGCAGGCGCTGGAAAAACTGATTCCCCTGGTTCAGCCGGAGTTACAGCAGCTGGCCCATCGCTATATGAGCCGGGAACGCCCCGGTCACACTTTGCAAACCACCGCATTACTCAACGATGCCTACCTCAAGTTAGCCGACAAAACTCATCCCCAATGGCAAAACCGCGCCCATTTTTTCGCGGTGGCCGCGCAGTTGATGCGGCGGATCATGGTCGATCATGCCCGGCAGCGGCAGGCGCTGAAGCGAGGCGGCGGCGCTCTTCGGGTCACCCTCGATGATTCGGTAGCTTCCCCTGAAGCGCGTTCGGCTGAGCTTCTGGCCCTGGATGAAGCGATGGAAAAGCTGGCAACTTTCGACAAGCGCAAGGCCGAGGTCGTGGAGATGCGGTATTTCGGCGGCCTAACGATGGAAGAAATCGCCGAAGTCATGAAGGTTCATGTCAATACCGTGATGCGAGACTGGAAAGCGGCGCGAGCCTGGCTGTTTGCCGCATTGAACGGGGAAACGATGGATGCAGCCTGAGCGGTGGCAGAAATGCGCGGAGATTTTCAACACCGCCCTGGAACAGCCGGCCGACAAACGTTCGGCCTACCTTGACCAGTCTTGCGCCGGTGACGAGTCTCTTCGCGGCCAGGTTGAGTTGCTGCTGAGATGCCACCACCAGGCGGACGGATTCATCGAATCGCCCGCGTTCGAATCGGCTCCCGACCTGTTGTTAGGCGATAACGACGCGCTTCTGGGTAAACAGCTCGGCTTTTACCGGATCGATTCCATCCTTGGAATCGGAGGAATGGGAGTGGTCTACCTGGCCGAGGACGAACGGCTCGGGCGAAAAGTCGGTCTCAAATTGCTTCCGCCTTCGCTGGCGGCCGACGCCAAACAACTGGAAAAACTGAAACTGGAAGCGCGCACCGCCTCGGCGCTCAATCATCCGAACATCGTAACCATTCATGAGATCGGAGAAATCGACGGTACCCATTACATCGCGACCGAATACATCGAAGGCCGGACGCTGCGTGACCGAATGGAGACCGGTCCGGTGCCGCCTAACGAGGCGATCGATATCGCCCAGCAAATCGCCGGCGCTCTGTCGGTAGCGCATCAGGCCGGCATCGTTCATCGCGATATCAAGCCGGAGAACATCATGCTTCGGCCGGACGGGTACGTAAAAATTCTCGATTTTGGCATCGCCAAGTTTGCCCAGCCGGACGTGGCCGCCGGCAATCAAACCGCCACCCAACATCTTATCATCGGCACGGCGCGCTACATGTCGCCGGAACAAGCGCGAGGTCTGCCGGTAGACGGGCGGACTGATATCTGGAGTCTGGGTGTGATTCTTTATGAAATGGTGGCGGGCCGGCCTCCGTTTCCCGGAGACACCAACACTGATGTAATTGCATCCGTTTTGCGCAGCGACCCCGGGCCATTGGAGCGGTCGGTGCGACCCGATTTGCGGCGCATCATCAACCGCGCCCTGGCCAAGGACCCGCCAAATCGGTTTCAGAGCGCCGCCGAGCTGCGCCATCAACTCCAAGAGATCGCACGCCAGCCCGGTTCGCTGTCCGGCCGCTCCGGCCGGAACATCGCCCTTGTTGCCCTAACCATTATCGCACTGGCCGGCACATGGTTTTGGCTCCGGCCTAACAATCCGATTTTCACCGGTCGACCCTCGATAGCGGTTCTGCCGTTGCAAAATCTGAGCTCCGATCCCGACGACAACTATTTCGCCCAGGGAATCCAGGACGAAATCCTTACCCGCCTGTCAAAAATCTCCGCGATGAAGGTTATCTCGCGGACCTCCACTCAAAGATACCAGAGTTCGCCGCCGAACCTGCGCGAGATCGGCAAACAGTTAGACGTAACCAATGTTCTCGAAGGCAGCGTTCAGAGAATTGGAAACTCCGTTAAAGTCAACGTGCAGCTGATCCGGGCCGACAGCGATGAGCATTTGTGGGCGGAAAGTTACAGTCGCGCGCGCAACGACATTTTCGGCATCGAAGGCGAAGTAGCCAGTGCCATCGCCCAACAATTGAATGTGAAGCTGACCGGAGCGGAACAAAAAGCTCTGGTGAATCGGCCGACATCAAATGCAGCCGCGTATGAAGCTTACCTGCGCGGGGTGGCGGTCGAAAGCACTCACGTCTCCAGTATCCCCGCTCTCGAGCAGGCGGTGGCCAATTACACCGAAGCGGTTCGGCTCCATCCAAAATTCGCCTTGGCCTGGGCTCGCCTGGCCATTGCTCGCAGTTTGATCTACGTGCTGGGAAAAGATACCGCCATCCATTCTGCCGGAGTAAAGCTGGCTGCCGAACAATCGATGGCGGCGGACTCGCAGTTAGCTGAATCGTGGATTGCCCAGGGAATTTATCGCTATCGAATTACCAGAGATTTCACCGGCGCGTTGCAGGCTTATGAAGAAGCGTTAAAACGATGGCCTAACAGCTCGCTCGCGCTTGAACAGATCGCCTACCTCGAACGTCGAATGGGCCGCTGGGAAACCGGACTGGAACACCACCGGCAAGCCCTCAGCCTGGACCCTAACAACATCAAGCTGGCCGAAGCGCTGAAAGGAACGTTTCTCATTTCGCTGCGTCGCTGGGACGAAGTGGATGCGGTAAATGCGCGCATCTCAGCGTTTGGCGTGGATGATGACACCACCTTCGCAAACCGGGCGCTGGAATTCCAAATCCGAGGGAAACTCGATGAAGCGGGAAAATTGCTGGCCAAAATCAAGGGAGATTCGGCTAACGACTTGATCGAGCGCACCCGAATCACCCAATTGGTCCTTGAGCGGCGGTTTGAAGAGGCAGTCGCGCGGGCAGAAAGTCAGATCGCCAGCACTTCACCGTCCGGCACACCGTTGAAGGAAGACGCCCAATCCCGGCTAACCATGCTGGGATACTACCAGGAATGGGCGGGACGAACCGGGGAAGCGCGTCACAGTTTTAGCCGTGCCGTAGAAGCCATGAAACCTTCGCCGGATACGGTGCTGCCGGTCACGCCAAAGAAAATTCCGTGTTACCTGGCGCTGGCCTATGCCGGTTTGGGTGATCAGGAGAAGGCGGTCAGCCAGGCCCGGCGCGCGGTCGAAGATTACCGGGATGATGCGGTCGACCGGCCGTTTGCCGAATGGACGCTGGCTCAGATTCAGGCGCGCTTCGGTGATTTCGACGCCGCCATCGCGGCGCTGCCGCATTTGCTGGAAGTGCCTAACGGGGTTATGCCAGGCAAGCTGCGGTTCGATCCACTGTGGGATCCGCTGAGAAGCCATCCGCGCTTCGAAAAAATGATCGCCTCGCTCGCGCCGGCTGGGGATTGACAGGGCGCGCGATTAGAAATCTTTCGGGTGGTTGGTTTGCCGGCAGCCGTGAGCAGGTTGGATTTCGGGGCGTGTGGTGGTTAGTTAGCTCTGGGGAAGGCAAACCGGCGGCAACGGCTTTTCCGATCCGGCGGTACTGCATATTCGATTGGACGTTAGCAACGGATGTATCAACACTGCTATGCGCCGGCTGCGACAAGGGAACGCGGATTTATCGAAAGATCAGATGCAAAAGGAAAATCGCGGCCAGTACCCAGGCGGTTAGGGAAACCTCCCGGAAGCGCCCACTTCCCAACATCAGAGCGGCGTAAACCACGAACCCAATGGCAATGCCTTCGCTAATGCTGAAGGCCAGTGGCATCATGACAATGATCAGGACGCCTGGCACCGCGTAAACGAAATCTTTGAGATCAAGTTTGCTGATATTTTGCATCATCAGGATGCCGACCACCACCAGCGCGGGAGCGGTCGCTTCGGCCGGAATGGCCCGGAGCAGCGGATGCAACACGACCGAAAAAAGAAAGCACATTGCGACTACGATAGCAGTGAGGCCGGTGCGGCCGCCTTCCTCGGCCCCGGCGGCCGATTCGATGTAACTGGTAACGGTGGAAGTGCCTAACGACGCTCCCACCATTGCCGCGGCCGCGTCGGCCTTGAGCGCTCGACCGATTCCCGGCAAACGCCCTTTCTCGTCGAGCAAACCGAGCCGCGAACAAACGCCGATGAGGGTTCCCATGTTGTCGAACAGATCAACGAACAGGAACGCCAGGAT
>DATFCK010000157.1:0-2992 GCA_035253185.1 Chthoniobacterales bacterium
TGGCCAGGGATCACTTCATCGATCTACGCAATATTTTTGCATAACATGTTTTAGGGTATGAAGATCAGGGTTACGACCCAATCAAGTCATATTGATGCCCATGGACGCGACCAAATTCATTAACGGGAAGATCGTTCGCAGCGAAGACCCTTTGAACCTCGAAATGCCGTTCGAGAACCTCGACGGGTTCATCACGCCCACACCTTCTTTTTACGTGCGAACACATTTCCCCATTCCCCAGATCGACCGCAAACAATGGCGATTGCGAATCGAGGGCGAAGTCGAGCAAGTAACCCAGCTCGATTTCGAGCAATTGATCGAACTGCCGTCGCGCACCGTACCGGTGACGCTCGAATGCGCCGGGAACAATCGAAATCTCCTAACCACGAAAGTGAAAGGGGTTCAATGGGGACTGGGCGCGGTGGGCACAGCCGAATGGACCGGGGTTCCGTTAGGTTCGGTGCTCGATCGCGCTGGACTAAAGTCAACCGCCCGCGAAGTGGTCCTCGAAGGCGCCGATGAGGGTGAACTTGAGGATCCGAAGGCCCCCTGTGGAAACGTCCGTTTCGCGCGTAGCATTCCGCTCACCAAAGCCAGGAATGACGTGCTTTTGGTTTACAAAATGAACGGAGTTGATTTGCCGCCGGAACACGGATTTCCAGTTCGCGCGATTGTTCCGGGCTGGTTTGCGGTGGCCTCAATCAAATGGTTGCAACGCATCATCGTGAGCGATCGTGCCTTTAACGGTTATTATCAGACTCTTGATTACGCTTTTTGGAAACGGCAGGGAGAAAATGCCGAGCTGTCGCCGCTACAGGAGATGCAGGTCAAAGCGGAGATTTCACGTCCGATAAACGGCGAGACGGTTTCGCCGAATTCTTCGGTGCGCGTGCACGGCGCGGCCTGGAGTAGCGGGGCCGAAATCGCGCAGGTGGAAGTCAGTGCGGACGGCGGGAAAACGTGGAGCGCTGCTGAACTTGACGACAAGTCGGTGCCAAACGCTTGGCGGTTATGGGAATACAAATGGCAAACACCCGCGAAATCTGGTTCGTACCCATTGACTGCGCGAGCGACCGATTCAACCGGCCGAACCCAGCCACTTGATCGTGATCCCGACCGAGGCACTTACATGATCAATCATCTGTTGCCGATCATTGTGAAAGTGGAGTGATGGAGTGGGGGAGTAATGGAGTGTTGTATGGATTAATGCGACGGTCGTAGACCGCCGCTACAGTTAGAACGGCAGTTGAATTTCCCGTTCTATTCGATTTAACTCGCTCAATGCCTTCCGAAGCCGCCCTGACTCAAAGATCGTTTGGTGAAACGAAGCGGATCGATACGTGGTGGTTGCAACCGCTGTTGGTGTTTATCGGCCTCGGCACTTTCATTGTCTATTCTACCTGGGCCGCATTTCAGGGTAGGCACTATTTTTTCGGGAACTACGTTTCCCCTTTTTATTCGCCTGAGTTATTTGGCGATTCTCCCCACAGCTGGTTAGGGCCGAAACCGGGCTGGTGGCCGGGCTGGCTGCTTTTTTCGCCGGCGTTATTGATCCTGTGGGCGCCCGGCGGTTTTCGCCTGACCTGCTACTATTACCGGGGCGCTTATTATAAAGCGTTCTGGGCCGATCCACCGGCCTGCACGGTCGGCGAGCCGCGAAAAACATACCTGGGAGAACGTTCGTTCCCGCTGATCATGCAGAACGTCCACCGATATTTCCTCTATCTCGCGCTGATTTTTATTTTGATCCTCACTTACGACGTTTGGAAGGCGCTGTGGTTCGATAATCCTGTCACCGGCACGAGCTCGTTAGGCCTGGGCGTAGGCACGATCGTACTCGCGATCAATGTGGTATTGCTCGGCGGTTATACCTTCGGTTGTCACTCGTTGCGTCATCTGGCCGGCGGCCTGCTCGATCAATTTTCCAAATCACCGGCCTGCTACAAAACGTATGCCTGCGTCAGCTGCCTGAACCGCCGCCATATGTTGTGGGCGTGGATGAGTCTGTTTTGGGTGGGCTTTTCCGATCTTTACGTTCGCCTGTGCTCAATGGGTGTTTGGCATGATCTGCGGCTCATTTGAAAGAGGGTTAACCGTTGAATCGTTAAATCGTTAAATCGAAAGACAGTCGAAATGATTAGTGCATCCGCCCGATTTAACGGTCTAACGCTTTTAACGATTTAACGTCGCCAAGCGCCATGCCCGACTACGAAACGCATCAGCATGACGTCCTGGTGATTGGGGCCGGCGGCGCCGGTTTGCGAGCGGCGATTGAAGCTTCGGCGGCAGGGGTTTCAGTCGGTTTAATCTGCAAATCGTTGCTGGGAAAAGCTCACACTGTCATGGCCGAAGGTGGAATCGCCGCCGCTCTCGCCAACGTTGACGATCGCGATAACTGGCAGGTCCATTTTGCCGACACAATGCGCGGCGGCCAGTACGTCAATCAATGGCGAATGGCCGAGTTACATGCAAAAGAAGCGCCTGATCGTGTCCGGGAGTTGGAAGCGTGGGGAGCGGTGTTCGACCGCACCAAAGACGGCCGGATACTTCAGAGAAATTTTGGTGGTCACAAATATCCGCGCCTTGCCCACGTGGGCGACCGCACCGGCCTGGAAATGATTCGCACGCTTCAGGACCACGGGATCCATCAAGGGATCGAGGTTTACATGGAGCACACGGTTGTTTCGCTGCTCAAGAGTGGAGATCGGGTTGTGGGCGCGTTCGGCTACGAACGGGAACGCGGCCGATTCAAAATCTTTCGCGCCAAAGCCATCGTGCTGGCGACCGGCGGAGTTGGCCGGGCATTCAAAATCACCAGCAACAGTTGGGAATACACCGGCGACGGCCATTCACTGGCCTACGAAGCCGGGGCGGAACTGATCGACATGGAGTTTATCCAGTTTCATCCGACCGGAATGGTATGGCCGCCCAGCGTGATGGGAATTTTGGTAACCGAAGGCGTGCGCGGAGAAGGGGGAATCCTAACGAACAA
>DATFCK010000158.1:0-3643 GCA_035253185.1 Chthoniobacterales bacterium
CCCAAGACCATGGCTGCCGAGCAGACGCCGATGTTCAAGGTTCGCAATATCGATCTTGCTCCGCAGGTGGATAAGAACAGCGTGGATCAAACAAATCCGGCGGCCAAACCCGAGCCGGATAACACCCAGGATCAATCGCCCGATCAGAAGAAATCCTTCGATCAACTGCTTCAGGATATCCAGGCAAGCGCGGCAATGCCCGATGATTTACAGGATGTGCTGCCCGATCAACCGAAGGTAGAGACCGACGCGACGTCGCTGATGACGGAGATTGAGCGATCCACCGCGCAAACGCTGGCCACCAGCCCTAACGCCACCCACGAGCAATCTGTCTTGAACGATTCAGCCATCTCCGGACGGCCCCAGCCGGCGTTAACCGGCACCGAACTGGCCACCAGCACCACGATCAAGCGCCCGAATACTTTCACCAGTAAAATGCCGGGTGACAGTGCCGGGCCTAACAAGACGCGTAATCCGGGATTTAGCGATCTTGATCAGTTGCTCGCGCAAAAGGGGCCCCTCGGATCCGGCACTCAGCTGCGAATGCCGGACGACCAATTGTTCCAGTACGACAGCGCGGATTTACAGCCCAGCGCGATCGGTCAACTGCAGAAGTTAGGCACATTGATCAAGCGAAATCCGAAGGCGACGTTCACGGTGGAAGGTTACACCGATTCGTTCGGGCCGCCGGAGTACAATCTCGACCTTAGCCAGCGACGGGCGGATAGCGTGAAGCGCTATTTGGTGGAGATGATGGGCATTCGGCCGGAGCAAATCGAGACCCGCGGCTATGGTCAGGCCAAGTTCCTGGTTCAACCGAATTTGAACGTCGGGCCTAACCAGGTTGATATCGATGCCGAGATCAGGCGCCAGCAGCCTAACCGGCGGGTGGTCATTGTGGTGCACACCAAGGAAGGCTGAGGCTTCCGATTGCGGATTGCGGATCGCGGATCGCGGATTGCGGATTGCGGATCGCGGATTGGTGAGAAGTGAGAAGTGAGAAGTGAGAAGTAATGCGCGGTGATCCGCGCCATTCTGGGCGGGGCAGCCGCCCGCGCTCCCCAGAAAACATGGCTGACGGTTAGGCCATTCTCTAGGCGTCAGGGGGCAGATATCGGGCTTGATCGAATTCAAAGCGGGCGCAGGTCCGAGCCGGACTGGCAGAGTCGCACTCCAAAACCTGGCGGCGAGTCTAAAACTCGTGGCGCTGCTTGCGTCTGGTTTGGCCGATGGACGGCCGGCTCGCGCTTCGCTGTTTACACGGCGTCGCTCACTTCACCAATTTTTGATCCACTGCTTTTGGTCGGTGTTTGGATCCGCGTTGGCAACGCTCCATAGGTCGAAGGTGGGGTTGTAACCGGATGCGGAAGCAGCGCCGGTGGGATTCACGTCTGGATTTTTCGCAGTGGAGTATCCATAACTGTGCCCGAACGGATCCATAATCGAAGTAACCTTGTTAGACGCGGTCGGCGGTGCCTTACGTCCTTCGGGGCCCAGCATCGTTGGTTTGAATTGCATGTAGCTCTTGGCGCCGGTGGGCAAACTTCCATCGTGGGCCGTATCACCCGTGATCAGCTCGTACAGATCCAGCGTCGCCTTGGCGTATGTGCCGGTTTTTGAATCATTGTCTACCGGACCTGTGGCGGTGAGCGAAACAGTATTGGTAGTGCTTGGATACGTTCCGTTATCCGCCTTGTAATTCTCCAACGCCGCGGAAATTGCGGCGATCTCGGCTTCGGCGCGGGAACGCCTCGCCTTATTGTTAACGTAGCCCATGGTGGCAAAGGTTATGCCGGCGAGGATGATGATGATCGTCATCACGATCAACAGTTCCAGGAGGGTGAACGCCTCAGGGTGGCGCAAGTTTGTAACTTGCGACCGTGCCATCATTCGCAACTTGAAAAGTTGCGCCACCGTTAGGTCTGCTGTTGCAACCCGCTGATGATGCTGATCAGCGGCATGAACAGCGCGATCACGATGGTTCCCACCACGACCGCGAGAAAGACAATCATGATCGGTTCCAGCATCGAAGTTAGGGCCGCCACCGAGTTATCTACTTCGTCGTCGTAAACATCGGCGATCTTTAACAACATCTCCGGCAACTGACCGGTCTCCTCGCCCACATCAATCATGCTGATGACCATGGGCGGAAATGCGCCGCTCGCTTCCAATGGCTGCACGATCGATTCGCCTTCTTTCACGCTGTCGTGGACCTGCGCGATGGCACTGGAAATCACGGTGTTGCCGGCAGTCGCACGGGTGATATTCAAAGCCTGCAGGATGGGAACACCGCTGGTCACTAGCGTCCCCAATGTGCGCGAGAATCGGGAAATCGCGGTCTTACGGATGACATCCCCGAACAACGGCAAACGAAGCTTGAACCGGTCGAAAAAGGATCGTCCGCCGGCGGTCCGATTGAGAAAGGTATAGCCGAAAACCGCCGCCACGATCGCGCCTAACAAAATCAGCCAGTGCTCCTGGACGAACTTGCTGACCGAAATCACAAACCGTGTGATTCCGGGCAACGGCTTGTCTCCCAGCATGTCATGAAAGATGCCTTCAAACTTCGGCACGATGTAGATCAGCAGGAACGCCATGATGCCGACGGCCATCACCATGACAATCGCGGGATAGACCATGGCCGAAATCACCTTGTTCTTGATCTTGGCCGCTTTTTCCTGGAACTCCGCCAGCCTGGTGAGCACGACTTCAAGAACGCCGCCGAGCTCACCGGCTTTGACCATGTTTACATACAAGTCATTAAAAATCCGCGGATGTTGGGCCAGACTTTCGGAAAAAGTGCCGCCGCTCTGAACACCTTCGGCCAGTTTATCGATCGTCTTTGAGAGAACCTTGTCGCGTTCCTGTTTGCCGAGCACGGTCAAGCCACGCAGCAGCGGCAAACCCGAATCAATCAGCGTTGCCAGCTGGCGGGTAAAGATCATCAAGATCTTTGGCTTAACCGTTTTCTTCTCGAACAGGACAATGTTTGCCCCGGTTTTCGCCCGCGGCGCCCGTGGGGCTTTACGACCTTTGGTGGCCGCGCGCGCAGTTTTACCGTCAGGCCCGCCTTTGCCTTCCTCGTAAACACTGGTCGGAAAATAACCGGCCTGACGCAGTTGGCCGATCACCTCATTGCTGGAATTGGCCTCCATGAGGCCGGTGGATTCCTGACCGCGAGCATCGAGGGCAACGTAAGTGAAGCGTGGCATGGCGGGTGTAACCTAAGCGGCGAGGTTTAAATTATAAGTAACTCCAAGCTGAGTGTCGAGACGTACCGCGGTGGTCGCCGAAGCCCCAAATCCCAATACCCAAGCACCAGGGAAATTCGAATCTTCAAACACCAACCCCACATAACGGCTTTGGACCTTGGGATTTGAAGTTTCCCTGGAGTTTGGTGATTGGGGTTTGGTGCTTACGATCGAGGGATTGCTGCGCACTCAGGTGTATTTAAGCACTTCCTCGATCGTCGTGTCACCCGCGAAAATTGAGCGCAACCCGTCCAGGCGCAGCGTCTTCATGCCCAATTCCATCGCCTTTTGTTTCAATACCACGGTGGGTGCCCGTTGATTGATCAGTTCGCGAATTGGATCGTTAATGCGCATCAATTCGTAAATGCCGATCCGGCCTTTGTATCCGGTCT
>DATFCK010000159.1:0-3038 GCA_035253185.1 Chthoniobacterales bacterium
CAGGCAAACCATTCCGGTTCGAAGCGATGGCCCAGGCTCATATTGACGCCATGGATTTGCAGCCGCACGCCATTGCCATTCACCTCCTGAACGTAGGCGAGAGCCTTCAACATATAGCGGACTTTCCCTTTTCCTTTGCCGTTAAGAACTTTGAGGCTCACCAACTTGCACTTGGGCGCCACGCCACTCATTTCCTCGAGCTCGACCGGCGTCGGCTTGACGTCATCGTTCTCGTCCCGGTGGACTTCCATCGCGATCAGCTTTTTGCCCGGGGCTGCTTTCTGCCGGCCCGCAATGATCCCGGCGACGTGAGTGCCGTGGCCGTTCTCGTCCACCAGGGCACCAGTCTGTTCTGCCGTAAAATCCTGGTGCTTTACGGTGGGCTCAAGGTTGTTGAATCCCTCGAAGTTGAAGTGCGGATGATCGCCGCAAATCCCCGTGTCCAGCACCGCCCACGTGATGCCGGCACCATTGGCGCCGAATGAAGTTCGAGCGGCATCGCCCTTAATCGTGGCGACCGATCGGTTGATGAAGGCACTGACTTCGAAATCGGGCCAGATGCGATAAATGGCGCGGGGCGGCCTGGCACCATCCAGGCGGACTAATTCTCGGATCACCGGACCGGCAAGCTGCGCAAAAACATACTGCGGGCTGCTGTCAGGCTCTACTCCTCCTACGGTCGTGCCGATATTCTCTTTCGCCTCCTTGATCAGCGCTTCGGCGACCGCCCGCGCCTCCGGCCGGCCGCCGGGGTAATCGAGATGAAGGTCGATGATGACGTCGTGAAGTTTAGATGGCGGATCCTTCTCCAAGTCGTCCATCAAGGGCAAAGCGATAACCGTCTTATCCAGCACGCGCGGCTGGAAAGATCCCACTTTTTTCGTGTCCTCGGGTGGGGTATCGCTGGCCATGGGGGAATGCGAGTGTCAGGACTCGCCGTTTTCTCGTCAAGGCGAAAGTGGGGAGGCCCAACCCCCCTGTTGGAGCTTGATTACCGCTCCACCCCACAACCTACAAAGACACCTACCTTTGACTTGGAATGGAGAGTGCGCGCATGTGTCTTGATTGTTTCCAGAAAGCCTTCCGCGATTGGCGGCAATTTTCCCTGCCAGAGCGCGGCGATAATCAGCGGCGGAAAATTAGGAAGCGGGACGAGCCGAACATTCGGCGGTGGTTCGACACCGGGCGCGGCGACGGAAAGGCCGATGCCAAATCCAGCGCGGACGTAGCTCGGGATCAGATCGAGCGAGCTTACTTCCACGCTGGTTGGCCAGTTCACGGAAACTTTGTGCAACCTTGCGCGGAAAAGTTTGGTGATCGTTTCGCTCGAAGGCATGCAAATCAGAGGATCGGCAATTTTTTCCGCCTTCCACAACTCCTGCGCGGAACGCAGCCGGCGCGCAGGCGAAACAAGGAGTTGAAGCGGCAACCGCAACAGCGCGCAAGACCGGATCCCTGAGGCGGGCCGGCCTTCCATTTCGGTGATGGCAAGATCGACCTCTTGCGTGCGCAACATATTCTCTGCGGTCGCCTGGTTGGCGTCGGACAAACTCAGGCGGAGTTGCGGAAATGCCCGCCGATACTGTTCCAGCAATTTTGGCAGATGATCGCGCAGGATCGCACCTGGCGCCGCCAGCCGAAGTCGTTGGCTTGTCTCGCCGCGCAAGTGCGCGCCGGTTTCGAGCACCTTGCTGAAAAAAGGGTCGATGAATTCGAAAAGCTCCCGGCCCGAAGGCGTCAGAACAAAGGGCCGCCGCTGAAAGAGCTTGAGGCCGAGATGCTCTTCCAGCCGCAGGACTTGCGCGCTGACCGCAGGCTGCTGAATACCGTACGGCATCTTGCGCACGGCCTGACCGATGCCGCCGTGCTTGGCCACGTGATAAAAAAGCTCGAGGTGATGAATGTTCACTGAGTCTATCTTGTCACGCTGCCAAGCGACGGCGTTCTCGGCGCGCCGCGCGCAGGTGATCAACGAAACGCTTGCCCCGCTCGCGGACAAAGTCGTCAGCGTAGAGTTTTCGACCGAGTTCTTTGAATCCGTTTTCCAATTCGATTTCCGTCATCTGTTCCGGGCGAAAATTGATGTCGAACAACGTGCAACGATCCCACGCGCCTTCTTCGAGGATTCGGCCTTGTTCGCGCAAACGATCATACAACGGTGTGCCAGGAAACGGCGTCATGAATGTTATCTGCACATCAAACAAACCGCTTTTTCTGACAAAATCATAAACCGCATCGAAACTCTCCGGTCCAGCACCGTCGAGGCCCATGACGAAACAACCGTTGACGGTGATGCCGTGGCCCTGAATTGCTTCGACCGCGCGGCAATAATTGTCGAACTGGCGCGCTTTCCAATTCGTCTGTTGTTCAAGGCCGTTTAGAGCTGCCTGAGTCGGGCTTTCTAACCCAATCAGGACCTGCGCGCAGCCAGCATCACGCATCAATTCGAGTAACTCCGTGTCTTGCGCGATCGAAAGATCGCTTTCGGTAAACCAGCGAACCTGTTCCCGGGCGAGCGCGGTCATCAGCTGGCGGGCATGCCCGCGGTTCACAAATGTGTTGTCGTCGGCGAACTCGATGAATGGATTGCCCCACAACTCTTTCAATCGCCGAATTTCGGCCATCACCTTTTCAACCGGCTTAACCTTGAACGCTGGCGAGATCCGGATCGAAGCGGCACAGAATTCGCAGCGCCACGGACAACCCCGTTGGGTTTGGACGGTGAAGCGCGGATAACGATTCGGTTCGAGCAAATCGAAGCGCGGCGTGAGCGCCTCTGCCAGATCAAATGGACGGGCCCGCGCATCGTAGATCGGCTTTAATCGACCGCGGGCAAGGTCGACCACCACTTCCGGCCAAACCGATTCGCCCTCGCCGACGACAATGCTGTCCGCGCAATGGGCGGCTTCTTCCGGCACCAGAGCAACGTGCAGACCACCCAGAATTGTTCGTGTGCCGATTTGGCGAAACCGGGCCGCGAGAGCATAGGCTTCCTTCGCCGTCGCCGTTAGAGTCGAGATGGCGACTGCATCGAAATC
>DATFCK010000160.1:0-6281 GCA_035253185.1 Chthoniobacterales bacterium
TGCATGTCATGACCGTCCTGTCTCAGTACTTCGTCGTAGAAATTGATGCGGTGAAACGAACGGGTTAGCGCCTGGCTAACGAGTCCAGCCAGCATTAGTCCGGGTACGACCGCAAATTGATGCGTCATTTCAAAAATGATGAGAATGGCAGTGACCGGCGCCTGGACGACGGCGCCGAGACAGGCGCTCATCGCGCCGATCGTTACCAGCAATTCATCGGAACGATTCAGCGCCAGAAAATTGCCGCCAATTCCGGCTACCGCCATGCCGGCCATCGCGCCGAAGAACAGGTTCGGCGAAAAGATCCCACCGCAGCCGCCCATTCCGTAGCTGGCAATTGTTGCGATCAATTTCCCGGCCAGCAGGACCAACGCGATCCGCCAGGCCATGCCGTTCAGCAGCGCATCCGACAAATCGTCATAGCCGAGGGCGAACACGCCGAGACGGCCGGTGATGGCGAACACGCTGATGCCGATGATCCAGGTGGTTAATCCGCCGCCTAACGGTTGCAGCCATCGCGGCACAGTGCTGAGGCGTTTGCACCTCGCGCGCAGCGAAAGCGTTGCTCGTTGGAACCCAATTCCAACCAAGGTGGCGAACGCCGCGGCAACGGGCATGAGCAGATACGCGCGCCAGGTCGGCTCGGTAATTTCCGGCAAGGCGAAGGCCGGTTGCGCCCCGATAGCGGCGTGCACCACGAAGGCGCCAACCACGGACGCGAGCAGCACCGCACCTAACGATCGGCTGTTCAGGTCACCGATGACTTCCTCCAGAACGAACGCCACCGCGGCGAGAGGAGCATTAAACGCAGCGGATAATCCGGCCGCCGCGCCTGCCGCGCTGGCTGCGCGCCGATTCTGTTTCGAAACTCCGAGAATAGCGGCGCAGCTTGAAGCCAGGTTGCTCCCAATTTGCACGGTCGGCCCTTCCCGTCCCAGACTCTGCCCCCCGCCGATGCTGATCGCCCCGGCGAGGAACTTCACAAATGCGACTCGTCGTGGAGCGGCGCCGAATTCCTTCCAATAGCGCAACTTTACCTGCGGGATGCCGCTCCCGGCTGCGTCCGGACAAAACGCAAACATCAGCCAGCCCGCGATAAGCGAAACCACGATAATTGCGCCTAACGATAGCAGGGCGAAATGGGCGAAGTTTCCCGCTGCCGGAACAAGATAACACCGCGCATAGATCCACTGGACCGCGAGTTGAAACGCTACCGCGGCCAGGCTTGCCACCACCCCATAGACGATCGTGCCGATGATCGGACGGGCCTTGTCATGGAAACGGTGAAACTCCGTTGAAATGCTCACCAGCCGGAACGTAGGCCGGCCCGGCTTAATTTCGAGCACGGCTCCTCACCGTTCTTTCGTTCAGCATTTCGTTACCGGATCGTCGAGGGGGACGGCACCGGAGATAACCCGAGGCGAGCACGGGCCTTTCGAGCGGCTCTTTCTCCGGCTTCGGCTGGAATCGGCTCGGGAGGAATGGTGGGAGCCGGGTGAAGCTTTGCTTTCACATAATCCAGTCGCGCTTTTGCGTCGGCATCGCCCGGTTTGAGCCGCAGAACGGTCTGAAAATCGGCTGCGGCCTCGGAATATTTTCCCGCCAGCCGGTAAGTGAGACCGCGACGACGATAAACCTCGGGGTCCTTGGGCCGTGCTTCGACTACCTTGCTGTAATCGGCCAGTGCCGCCGGATATTTCCCAAGGTTGCGATACGCATACCCCCGGCTTTCCATCGCCTGAAGATCGTTAGGCGAACGCTCCAGCAGCTTGGAATAATCCTCCGCAGCCCTGGCCCACTGTTGCTTTTGGAGAAAAGCATACCCGCGAAACCGGTATGCCTCCGCCCTGCGGCGGTCGAGTTTGATCGCCTGGGTCAGATCAGCAATCGCGGCGTCGAATTTTCCCTGCCGTAACTCCAACCGTCCCTTGTCAGTCCACGCTTGGGCGTCGTTCGGACGCAGGGTGATCAGTTGCGATAGATCAGCAATCGCCTGGTCTCGTTTACCCGAGAGTCGGTAAGCCATGGCGCGGTTTTCATAATTTTTCGGATCCTTCGGCTGAGCTTCGATCGCCTTGGTGAATTCAGCGATCGCTTTGTCATACTTTTTGTCGCGGGCGTAGCGCACACCGCGATTGGTGTGTCCGCCGGGATCAGATGATCTGGCCAAAACCTCAGGCGCGAAAACGATGCAGGCTAACGCGCAAGTGATCGCTAGCACAATTGCGGTAACTTTGGTTAGGGGTTCGAGGAGAAAACATTTCATGGCAGATTTAATCTTCGAATTTTTTGTCCTGTTGCTTCCAGTAATCGGCCACCCGGTGCTCGAACTCACTGAACGACGTGACCGCATCGTATGGCGGAGCATTGAGTGCAACTTCGGCCGGCAGTGAAGTAGCCACCGCACCCTGATTGAACGAGATCCGATCCACGAAACGGGGAGGGACCAAAACCAGTTTCGCAGAAAACCACCAGCCTACGTTCACCATGATGTAGCGGACGGTCCATTGCTGATCGTCCATCACGAAGTCGTGAATCGGTCCAATGTCTCCGTCTTTACCCAGGACCCAGTAGTCGCTCTGCAGCTCTGCGCCTGAGCGCAGATGCGAATCGGCCGACCCCATCATGCGGTTGTGAGCGGTCTGCGATATTTTGGACGCGGATGGAATCGATACCAGGTAAAGTTTGGTCCGCCGATTTTGTTGTTCTCTGCGCTGTTCAGATACCGGTTTTTTCAGTGCAACCGGGGCCGATTGTTTCACCTGTGTTCGGGAAACCTGTGCCTTCACCGTTTTCGACTGCGGATCGACATTACCTAACAACTCCGCGGGAATCAGCACATTCCGGGAACTCAGCCAGTTCGAAAGTTCTACGATCAGATAAGAGACTGTCCACTGTTGATCGTCGAAATAAAAATCCCGGATATTACCGATCGCTCCGTCGGTTGCCGTCAGCTGCTCGCCCTGGAGATTCTGGAAACACGTGACCATGTGTTTATCTTTCGTCAAGTAGTTAACCGCCAGGTTTCCAAAGCATTACAACGATGAAACTCAACCGGACTCGCCGGTTGACCCTCTGTACGAGGGAGCTTCAGCGAGACCGGTCGGTTTGTTGTTAGGCGTGGCGGTCTCTCCCCCGGCCCCGAATGCGGGCGCCAATTCGTGTTCCCGCCCTCGCCGGGAAGGCACGCTACATTACCTTTTTGGTCACGAAGATACTTGCTATCAGCACCACCAGAAATGCGGCCAGGAAGATAAAGAACAATATCTTGGCAATCCCCGCCGCTACGCCGGCAATTCCGCCGAACCCAAGGATCGCTGCAATTAGCGCGATGACCGCGAAAACGAAAGCCCACTGTAACATCAAACTCACCTCCTTTCGGTTGCGAACTTCTCCACTAATCCCGCAACACCTTCCCGGAACATGACTCCGCCATTACAACGCGGTAAGAAGCGCTGCGCTGGATGTTGCGCGGTTAGTTTGTCCCGGAATCGCCTGCAGTGGCTTTGGCCGTAACCATGGTTCCGCACGTGCTGCCTTGGCGCTGAACACATAGTGGGGTGACGCTCCTGGTATCAAAGGCACACACACTACGCACTGAAAGCGCGATTCACAGATGTGTTAGGTGGATCGGAGCAATCCCATGAACAAATCGCGCTTCCAGCCCCAAAAGCCTTCGGGGTTGCCCAGGCGGGAATTGATTTCGCGCCTTTGGCGCTGAACGCATGCCGGTTCGGTGGCGGAAGTTTCTTACCGAAAATTCTTAAGGTGATCGAAAATCAGAAGCCGGTCTAACGAGTGCTTTAGCGCCACCGCCGGGTCTCGCGCATATCCGTCTTATCCAAGTCTTAAGAAATAAAAGCGGGCGAAGATCGTGCCGACGAAGAGCAGCAGGACAACGCAAAAGTACAGCCCGATGGCAATCCGAGCACCACTGCCGCAGTCACTTCCCGCGGCCGCCTTGTTGTAGCGGAACCCGAGCGCGCGAATCACGCCGAACGCAATGACGATGGCTGACACCATGGATACCGCCACCGGCAACCACCGTGCGATGACTTCACCTAAAAAGATGATAAGGACTCCGGCACCTGCGGAACCAGCGGCGAACAACCAGACCAGCGCGGGTAATTCCCGCCAGGATCGACAATTGCGGGCGCGGATCGCGCTTGCGAAAAGCATCGTCAGAACAATGGCGAGCAGGATGGCGCCGACGTATTCAGCTGCGAAGATCGGATGTTTAGAAAAATCCATTTAGTGGCAATTCTGCGCGCAGGTGCCCCGTTTTAACGGCACCATTACACCCATATCATTGGACAGCGCAGAGGTTGAGATTCAGAAGGCCCGGGAAGCATCCCGGCCTAACGATTGATCAACTTGTTGAAGTTACTTCTGTTCCCTCCGGCGGTCCGGTCCTGGTAGACGAACACCAGCTCGGCGTCCTCAAACTTTTTGAACCAGTCCTTCCAACTAATTTCCTCCAGCGACCGATCGCCAGAATAATCCGGGAAATCGAGCCGGATGATGCCGACGTCGCCATCGCTTTCGGTGCGAATCACCGCTGATGGTTTCGCCCCGCGTGCTTCCGCCCAACGGCGGATCAAATCATGGTCCGTGGTGTTTCTTGCAGCGTGATCGTAGCCACCGGACTTGTGCGATTTCGCGCTCTTTCCGAATTTCGCCGAACGATGCGATCTGCCGCGATGAGACGAACGTTTGCGGGATCGACGGCTTTGTCCGGACGATGAATGCCGGCCGTTTGAGCTGCCGTCATTCATGCGCTGATCGATCGCTTCGAGCACCCCTTTGCGGTTCTTGTGCTCCTTCTCGTATTGCTCCACCTGCTTCAGCGCCGAACGAGAAATCCGGCTCAGGGCTCGTTCCACCTCGCCGGTTGTTTTGTGTTGATAGTCGCGGATTGGCAGGTCCCTGTCCGGTGATTCGCCTTCGCGATCTTTTCGCTTCTCGACTTTTGTTTCTCCAAACTGCGCTCGCTGCTTGTTCACAATCCGAGCGGCAACTTCTTCTTCGCGTCCTTTGTAGCGTCCCTCTTTTTCGAATTCCCGTTTCAGCTCTTTGTATTCGCGTTCACGTTTTGCGCCCGCTCCTCTCGGCATAAGACCTCCTGTATTGTTTTTTTCCTAACCAATCCATCCCGGATTACCGACAGATGTATTCCGCATTACAAGTTCGAAAGTTGGAACTTGAAGTCAGATTGTTGCCATCTGTTAGGCCGCTGCCAGCCGAATGTTAGCTAAAGACCAAACACTATGAAACTCTTCTGGACTGCAATCATCGCTTCTACCGCGGCGGTGAGCGTATCATTGGCCGCCGATCAACCCGTCCACTTGGCCGGACGAGGAGCCAAGATCCCGAACTCCACCGGCTACTTTAATGTTGAGGATAGCGATAAGACGATGAAACGCGCAGTAGACCAGGCTCAGCGCTCCCTCGGATTCTTCATTGCCGCCTTGAAAGCGAACAAACCGGACGACAGCGAATTCGCGATCAAGAAGGGGTTCACTGACGGCGACAACGTGGAGCATCTCTGGATTAACGAGTTGCGATGGGACGGAAAAAATTTCCACGGAAAGATCGATAACCGGCCGGTCGATGTGAGGAATGTTTGGCTGGGCGAGCCTGTAATCGTTGCGCCGGAAGATGTATCCGACTGGATGTTCGTTAAGGATAACACTTTGATGGGTGGGTACACCACGCGGGTCCTTTACCAGCGACTGAATTCGGAAGAGAAGGCGCGTTTTGACAATCAGGTGCGGTTCAAAATTCAGTGAAAGGATGAAGGTGACAAACGGAACAAGATTGGAGACCAACCGGATAGCAGGTTGGAGCAGGAAGCTGAGCTTCCTAATGGTTGTGGCTGTCGGCCTAACCGTTCTGGGCCTGGCAGGGTGCGAGGGAACTTACGCGACCGGATACGTCTCATCCGATTACACTCCATACTACGGCTACTACGGTTATGATGGAGTTGGCTATTACCGGTACCGTCCTTACCGGGTGCGATCCTACATCATCAGAGGACACCGGCACCATCGGCATTGGGGTCGCCACCATGTAATCGGACATCGCGAGGGCCGTCATTCGCACCGGGGTCGACATGGCCGCCGGCACCGCGATCGTTAACGAAAAGCGGTCACGGGTTCGAGCGGGACGCTGTTTGCCGCGGACGATGCGATCCCATGGGGAGTTATTCGCCTGACGCGCTACGCCGAATTACACGAAAATGAGCAGCGGATTAAATTCGTGAAAGTTAGGGAAGGCGTCTC
>DATFCK010000161.1:0-2003 GCA_035253185.1 Chthoniobacterales bacterium
GAGAGATCCCTCCACTTCGGTCGGGACGACATCGCAAGGGTTAGCGTGCTTTGTTTCGATAATTGCTGCGAATATTCCACTGTTCCGTGCTTGTTGTTGCAATGCTTTGAGACTAATCGTCTTTTATGCGCGCTACCATCCGTTTTGCCTTTCTTGGGTTCTGCCTCGCCCTAACGACCACATTGTCCGCCGAGACAATCGCCCTGGTTGGCGGTCGACTCATCGATGGCTTCGGCGGCCCACCGATCGCCAACAGCGTGATTCTGATCGAAGGCGACCGAATCACCGCGGTCGGCGATCTCAATAATCTCAAGATCCCACCGAACGCGGAGATCATTTCCACCGAGGGAATGTCGGTATTGCCCGGCCTGTGGGATTGCCACGTTCACACCATGCTGCTTGGTCACAGCGACTATGATCATTGGGACAAGACCTATCCCAAACGGTTCGGATCAGAGATCATGCCGGCGGCCGCCCACCAGCTTCTGATGGCGGGCGTCACCAGCGCTCGTGATCTCGGCGCCCCCCTGGAAGACAGCATTCAAGTGCGCGACCGCATTAACAAAGGCGAAATTCCAGGCCCCACCCTTTATGTCGCCGGCCCGTTTATTCAGCACGAGCCTTATCCCGGCACCGAGGCCTTCCGTTGGGGCGTCAAAGGCGTGGCCGATGCCAAAGCGAAAGTGAAAAAGCTGGCCGATGCGGGCGTGAACATTATCAAGCTGATCGATCAGGATCAGATGACGATGGAGGAGGTCAAAGCGGTGGTTGATGAAGCGCACGCGCGCAAACTACCGGTGGTGGCGCACGCGCATCGACCCGAGGAAATCCGGCGCGGTCTTGCCGCCGGCGCGGATTGTTTCGAGCACACCGGCCTGGCCACGGCGCCGGAGTATCCGGAAGACGTCACGAAAATGATCGCCGAGCGCACCGCAAAAATGAGTTTGGGTCCGCTGTTCTGGTGTCCAACCATTGAAGGTTTCCTGAATTATGAGGACCTCATCGCAAATCCGGAACAACTCGATGATCCGGCCGCCATGCTGGACGTGCCAAAAGACATTGCCGAGGACATCAAACAGTCCATCCGGCACCCGGGACAATTGAGCTATTATCAAATCACACCGGCGCGCAGCCTAACGGTTAAGAAAAAATTTCAGCAACTGCGGGAGAGTGGGGCGACGTTATTGATTGGCACCGACAGCGGCATCCCAATGAAATTTCACAGTAACTCGACCTGGCACGAAATCGACGCCTGGGTGAATAAACTGGGGGTCGATCCGATGACGGCCATTCGCGCCGCAACCTACTGGCCGGCGGTAATGATGAAGGTGGACAAAGATTACGGGTCGATCAGCGAAGGTAAATTCGCGGACATCATCGCAGTCAAAGGCGATGTGTTGCGCCACATCGATCTACTGCAGCGGGTCGATCTCATCATCAAACACGGCAAACGTTATAAGTGACTGGATCACCTGGCGCACTTCGGCCACGATTATCGTAAATTACCACCCGATATCGTTAGACTTAATTTTGTCTGGTTAGGCCATCTGCCTCACCCGGACATTGCTTTCGCGGGCTAGTTCCAATATTTGTTCCTTCCTGCTGCTGCCGTCCAACAAACTCTGCGGCAACCAAAACCATGGTGAATCTGATGGAAGAACGAACAGAATACCGCGTGGCGTCGAAATAACTGCCCTGATGTCGGGCCACGCCAACCGCAGGTCGTCGCCGCGACCGCTCGAGGTCGCAACGTAGTCGTTCGTAATCGTGGCAGTGTGCTCGATGTATTTGTCCGGGTGCCGCCGATAAAACCGTCGAATCCGCAACGGCCGGTGCAGCAGCCAACCGAACGGAAGATACGCGCACAGCGCCAGGATTAGAAACATCGGCAGGGTGAACTCGCCTTGGGAGCCGGCCCATACGATAACGGTGGCGACCAGCGCAGACACCAGTGCCAGCAGGATACGGATTGGCCAGCCGACCGCATAACGGAAATGATAATG